>JAPLFI010000616.1 GCA_026390755.1 Ignavibacteriota bacterium | reverse complement strand
GATTTAAATTAAACGGCTCGATAGGTGCCAGGTTTTATTTTGATTAAACAACAGTAACTGCTCCCCCGTCTTGTTAATTACTCGACGGGGCATCTCCCAAAACTTGCCATTCCGAACCTTGCTCCGAACCCGTTTCAGGGTTGTTTCGTAATCTAATCAGTGAAAATTATATAAAAACGATATCTCGAAATAATTGACACGGAGTGTACCCCGGAATGACAAAATCGGGTTTTGGGACAGCCCTTTTTCAAGTTTTCTACTTTCCGAATATAAATTCTCTGTAACATATCTATATTTTCAGCGTAAAAGATAGCGAGGAGAATTAAATTTAAAGGGGGGTAACGAAATGAAAAAATTTACATACATATTTTCGGCAATTCTATTACTATTTTTGCTGACAACATCAAAAAGCTTTTCACAGGATAAATCTATCGGTACGGTAATCAAGGGTATCGTCACTGAAAAATCAAGCGGAACCGGTATGGAATCCGCTGCAATTCAGGTTTTCAATTCAGTTGATTCATCACTCACCGGCGGAATTCTTTCCGATAAATCAGGAAAGTTCGTTATCGAAGGCATTCCTGAAGGTGTTTACACCGTTAAAGTCAGTTTCATCGGTTACGGCACTGCGGTTGCAAAGAACGTGAAAACCGGGAAAGACAAAAAAGAAATTAATCTCGGAACAATTAAATTAGAATCGAGCATTGAGACAACACAGGAAATTGAAGTCGTTGATGAAATGCCGCTTATGACTATGGAAAACGGGAAGAAAGTTTATGACGCGAAAAAAGACCTGACAGCGCAGACCGGCAGTACGCTTGAGCTCCTGAGGAATGTCCCGTCGGTTGATGTTGATAATGACGGGAATGTGAGTCTCAGGGGAGGAGGAAACGTTAAAATTTTAATTGACGGCAAACCTTCGGCACTTCTGAGCAACGGAACACAGATACTGCAGAGCATACCCGCAAGTTTAATTGATAAAGTGGAAGTAATAAACAATCCATCAGCAAAATATGACGCCGAAGGTATATCGGGAATTATAAATCTGATAATGAAACCCGGAGAAAACACGGGATATAACGGAAATTTAAAAGCTACCGGCGGCACACAGGATAAATATAACATCAATATGGGCGGCTCTGTTAAAAAAGGCAAATGGTCGCTCACGGGAAATTATACATACTGGAATTATTTCCTGCCGGGGACAACAAATTTACTAAGGCAAAATTTCACCAGTACTGAGGCAAGGACAATTGACCAGACAGTGAACTGGAAATATAAGGGATTATCTCATTTCGGTTCCGCCGGCGCCGATTATGATATTGATAAAATGAATACACTTTCGTTTGTTGCTAATTTCTTTTATTACAAGCGTACATTAACATCAAATAATAATCTGAACTTCCTCGATCCGGCAGGCAATCAGACATCGAATATACTGACGAATAACGACGACGGGCGTGACGGAACAAATCTCGATGCGACGTTTACATATTCAAAGAAATACGAGCAGAAAGGAAAAGATCTTACTGCATTCGTTAATTACTCGGGAAGGAATGAAGACCAGCTCGTACAGTATAACACATTTAATAACACAAGTACATTATCAAAGCAGGAGGCAGGAAACGATTACAGATTCGACTTCCTGAACGCTCAGGCAGACTACACGCATCCTTTCGGAGAGGAATCAAAACTTGAAGCCGGTCTTAAATCCAATGCAAGGTTTATAAACGGTAATTATTATTTCAGGTATCTTGATAATAATACCAATACATGGATGACGATGGCGGAAAGAGACAACGATGCTGATTACAAAGATGTAATCTCTGCCGCCTACGGGACTTATTCCGGAAAGTATAAAGATTTCAGTTATCAGGGAGGATTAAGAAGCGAATATACCTATGTAAATTTCTCAATTCAGCAGGGCACACAGAAATACAACAATAATTACATAGATTTTTTCCCGAGCTTAATGCTTTCACAGAAAATCGGTATTGAGAATACGATTCAGCTTACTTACAGCCGCAGGATTAACAGACCCGGCTTACAATCACTTAACCCTTTCGTACGTCAATTCGACGAATACACAAAACAAACGGGAGATCCTTATCTTAAACCTGAATATATTAATTCAGCAGAGCTGGGATATACGCGAAGCCTTAGTTTCGTCACTTTGACACTTACCGGGTTTTACAGGAATGTTAATAATTCAATTAATTTTGTGAATTTAGTAGATTCGAACGGAGTATCGCTCATAAAACCCGAAAACGCGGGTACATCAAACACTGCGGGAGCTGAATTCATAGCGCAGGGAGGATTTGCAAAATGGTGGACATATAACGGAAGTTTAAGTTATTATAATACGAACCTGTTCAACAATACAGGTATTAATATATTCGACAAGACATATTCCGCATGGACGGGAAGAATTTCGACAACTGCAAACATACCGGATTTAGTTGACGTTCAGCTGTCGTATTTCTATAACGGCAGACAGGAGACTTCACAGGGTTCGATAGATCCGATGCAGATGATGAATTTATCCATACAGAAGAGCTTTTTCGAAAAGAAATTAATTCTCGGATTCAGAGTTAACGATTTATTAAATACACAGAAATTCGCAGTTGCCTTAGCAGGCAGTGATTTTTCGACCGCACTCAGACAGAAATCAAATTCCCGTGCGGCATTTTTTACGGTCACGTTTAATTTCGGCGAGCAGGGCAGTACAAAATCGCAGAGAACTCAACAGCGCAAACTGCGTGAATCTGAGAATGAAATACAGCAATCTGGTAATTGATATTAACATATAGCGAAAGCAAGAATAAAGGGAAATCCCCGGTTAGAAATTCGGACCGGGGATTTTTTTTATACGAACTATAAGCCTGTCTTAATTGTTTCATATTAAAACTTATAACTCAGAACTGATGAAAAGCATAAAAACTCTCTTTATTCTCATATTATTCATTTTAATTTATACCGGTGTTTTCGCTCAGGGAATAAATTTTTCCAAAGGAAAATTTGGGGATGTGATGAACGAGGCAAAGGCAAAGAAGAAAATTGTAATGATAGACTTCTTCACGGACTGGTGCCACTGGTGCAAAGTGCTCGACGAAAAAGTATATTCAAATCCGCAGGTAGCGGCTTTCGCGAATGACAAACAGGTAAACTGGAAAATTGACGCCGAGAAGGGTGAAGGCATAGACCTCGCCAAGAAATATAATGTTTCGGGTTATCCCACTATTCTCTTTCTCTCTGCGGACGGAGCGGAGGTTGACCGCATAGTCGGATATATGCCGGCGGATGAATTTCTGAGTCTGATAAAAGAATATAACGACGGCAAGAACACTTTCGGTTCATTTGACAATGCCCTGAAGAAGAATCCTGACGACCCAAAAGCAAATTTCCTTATGGGTAAGAAGATATTTGACAACGGGGATAACGAAGGAGCGATGAAATATTTCGAGAAGACAATAAAACTCGACCCGGATAATAAGTCGGAAGTTGCAGATGATGCGGCGTATTACATGGCACTATCAAAAGGCGAGGAAGATGCGGTCAGGATGTTTCTTTTGTATTATCCAAAATCAAACTGCGCTAAAAATGCACGTATTTTTCTGCTTGAATCTTCTTTTCAGAATTTGGAAGGTGCAGGGACAGATGCACTTGCCGGAGCCGACGGAGATTATCAGAAACTCTTTGCCGAATACGGGAATACGGATAAGGAAATCCGTGAAAGTTACGGGAATTATCTTATAACGTACTCTTTAAAACTAATGAACGATGAACTCTCTACAAAAGAGCAAAAGCTGGAAGGAATTGAGATTGCAAAGAAATCCCTGGATTATCTTCCCACGGGTATAGGACAGGAAGGCTGGGTCTGGTATTACATAGCGGATACTTACCGTAAATCAGGCGATTTCGTAAACGCAGAGGATGCAATAGCAAAAGCCATAGGTTACGATAAAGAAAATAAATTATTCGATGACCTGAAAGAGAAAATCACTAAAAAGGAAAAAGAATAAAAAAAACCCGGATTAAAAAAACCATTACACCTCGATACGCGCCTCGGCATAAGAATTCGGAGTTTCGGAAATCTTTACCGTGATGGCGCTGATATTCTTTATTTTTTGCTTTTTCAAGCCCGCGGAAATGCGATTGAGGAAGTCTCTGCTGATGTTCTCAACCGTAGCGTAGTAATCAACGGCGACGTGTTTCATTTTATGTTTCTTTAGATACTCTGCAAGCGGTTTATCTTTAATCCAGACCATGAAGGAATGGTCGAATTTATCGAGCACAGGCTTCACAACAAGTCCGAGGTCATAGAAATCAAT
>JAPLFI010000179.1 GCA_026390755.1 Ignavibacteriota bacterium | reverse complement strand
AACCTGCTCCAGTATATTGGCAAGCTCTGTGACAGTTGATTTTTTTCCTTTTTCACCTAAAGTTTTTTCAACCCGATAATCATCCATATCCTTAAATTTCTCTTTTTCCTTATCGTCAAGAGAAAAAGCATCATTAACGTTGACATTCAGTTTATTACCAAGGATTGATGCAATTCCCGTAATACCTCCATTTTTTGAATTTGCCGCAATAATATTAGTAACTTCATTGCCATGTGTTTGATATCTACCATAGAAGTCCTGTCCCTGTTCACTTGATTTATTAAATTCTCTTTTCAAAATTTCCAAGTTTGAATTTTGCTTTTCGTCAAGTATTTTAATATTTGCCTCTCCCCTGAGTTCTTTACTTAAAGTATTAACCTGCGCATCAACAACACCAACAGTAACTTCTTTTAGTTCCACACCCGATGCTTTTATAATATCCCAGGCTTCTTTTATTCCGAGCATTTTAAATGCGAATCCGTTAGTGCCTGAATATACAGTATCCTCGAAAGGATTACAGGCGGAATTTGTAAAATCCCTGTGATCTAAAATAGAATTCGCGAAAGCGTACTGTGTGCATTCTGATTTTCTCGCTTCATTCAGCGCTATCGTTAACTTTTCCTCGCTTGAGGAACTGAGTTCAACCTGATAAAGGTTAATATACTCGAGTTCACCTGTTATTTTCCCGTTAATTCTGGATGCAATTTTCTCAGCATCTTTTCTTCCGAAATCATCTTTCAGGACCAAACAAAATTCATTGATAACGACTGACCCGTATTTTGTATTATTAACAATTTTATCTTCATCAAGAGGTTTAAATTCTATTTTTCCTGTCAGGCTCTTTTTAAATAAAGTGCTGGTACTGAATATCAGGATTAATGAAATAATAAAGACAAAAGCAATTAACACTATGTATATCAATAAACCTTTTTTACTTTTCTTTTTAGCGGGAAGAGTAATTTTGTTCGGAGGAGCTTGAGGCTGAGACGGAGGCGGAGCAGGGATATTTTGATTTTGACCGGGCAGTTGGGGCTGAGGCTGAGATTGGAGCAGAGGCGGAGGTTGAACATTTTGATTTTGACTAACTAACTGTTTGCCGCATTTTGGGCAAAACTTTGCATTTGGGTTTAGTTTGTTCCCGCATTTTCCACAGTAATTCATAATTTAATAATTCCTGATTATCGAAGTCATTTAAATGATGATTTAATAACTCAAGCCGACCGTTTTAAATATTCAGGCGTCTTTAATGAATGCTGATTCAGACTTTTTTTGGTACTGTTTTCTTCAATCCGCAATATATATTCCTTGCGTGTTCTACCTGGTAATCGTGAAAGTATCGAACACGATGTATGCCCCCTTGTGTCGTCATTGTGCACGTTCCATGGGATTCTGAATTTCGGATCGATGTAGCCGGTGGAAGGTCCGGCGCCGCAGGTGCCATTGAGAAGCTGAACAACATTATTCTTCCATGGAAGAGTCGGCGGCGTGGTCTGTGGTTCCGGGAGGATAGTGCTGTCAATGGTCTTGCGTGAATAGAGATGCGAATGTCCGCAGGCGTAGATATCGAACTTGTTGGAGTCAAGGAAAGACCAAAGCCTTGTTAAGGTCTGGTTTGATACGGATGGCTCAGCCGTGTCGCTGGATATATAGTAATAAGGTGTATGAATGAAAAGGATTTTGTGTATTGCTGTGGTCTGTGCAACCTGTGATCTTAACCATTGCATCTGGGTGTACTCGATGTTGCCCCCCAGGTCCTCGTGGGTCGTGTCCAGCGTCAGGAAGTAGGGATCCAATACCGCGAAAAAAGATTTACCGCCCTGAGCGGAGAAGGAATAGGCAAGGTGTTCGTAGCCTACCGGACCGTTGGTGGGGTTCTCTGAAAAAGTATTCTGGAAAGCCTCCTGGTTGACTTTCAGGAAACCATAAGAAGAGTGCTCGTGATACAGTTCATGATTGCCGACAGCTGTGTACAAGGTTATTCCACTGTTGGTCAGGGGTGCAAACATGTTTTTCCATGCCTGGAACGTGTAGGAGGTATCTATATAGCCCCTGTATGACATGTCGCCTCCGAACATAACAAAAGACGGCCTGGGTGACAACATGGAAATCTGGCTGATGATGGCATTAAGCACGGTGTCGTTCACCGGATGTTCCAGTGCTTCACCACGGCTGTCTGCCAAAAAGACGAAGCGAAACGGTTCATCCGATATACCAACTCCAGACGACGGCACTATATTATCGCTGCATCCGTTCAGCATCGTGACAACCACAATCAGCAACGTCATAGCGATGATTTTGAGTGATATATTTTTAAAAACTGTTCGGTGCTTCGTAACAATTGTCGTTTTGTTTGTAATTTCACACGCTGCAATTCCAACCGCCGCCGCAATTGCGGGATATTTATTTATTTCAGACATTTTATGACCCTTTCGTTAAATTATTTTTATAAAACAATGTTTTAGACGAAATTTCGCACATTTATTCGCTGCAGTGAACCCACAGACCTTTCTACGGAATTCCCGGAAATTGCTACGAGTTTTTAAGGGCATCGCTAAAAACTTTTTTTTGATGCCGTTGTTAAAAAGCAAAACTACAACAAATTTGGGAAACATACAATACAGAGATTTAAAGACCAAATTCAGCCGATTTTTATCCAGCTTAATACAGGAGCAAATCCCGGAATTGAAAAATTGAAAACCGCTTTTACGGGAATCTCGGATAGTTATCTCGGTGCCAGCGGCATGGACACTGGTAAAATTTTACTGATTTTTCGAGAAATATTTACTTTCCTGCTTCATGAGAAATAATTAGTCCTTATCATTTAAGTAGTGAATTGAATGAATGACATTTTCTTATTAATTTGGTGAAAAAACTAAGGAATATGGAATTAATTTTTGAAGAGAGTACCCGGGAGGAATTTGTAAGACGGGGAGCGGAACAAATGATGTCTGCTGCCAGAACCGCACCAAAAGGAAAAGGAGTTGATAATCTTTCAATCGCTATTATTGTGAAAAAGGATTTGAAGGAAATATCTGATGCATTAATTAAATTTGCACGGGAAAAGAACACAGAAGAATATTTCTTCAGAGATGCTAAGAATTTATTATCTGCAGATGCTTTATTTATAATCGGTACAAGACATAAACCCGCTAATGTTAAGCCCTGCGGAATGTGCGGTTTTAAAGATTGTGCTGAGAATGAGCAAAATCCCGGACATCCCTGCGTAATAAATGCAACCGACCTTGGCATAGCAATCGGCTCGGCTGTTTCGGTTGCGTCCCAACTGCATATTGATAACAGAATAATGTACACAGTCGGGCAGGTAGCACTGGATCTGAAACTGCTCGGTAATGATGTGAAAATAGCTTACGGAATTCCGATGAGTGTGAGTTCGAAAAATCCGTTCTTTGACAGGAAGTAGATTGAATTTGGATTGCTACAGAAACACGCGAAAAAACCAGGTACTACACAAAGTTAACTCAACCGCTTCATCACAGCTATCCGTTCTTAATAAATGGTAAAAGTTTTAGGTGGAAAATATATAAATAAACCTAACCTAATTTGAGTAACCAAGGTGGTCACCTTTGCGCTGAATATTGGTCGGTTTTCAGACGGGATTAACACGTAAAGACATAAATGACTTTCTTTTTAAGGCTTCTTTAAAGGCACAGGAATAAGGCTTTATTTAATTATGCGATTGAAAGCTATGAAATAGAAATGAGAAATCCTTGTCCTGTCATAAAACCATTTTCTGTCTTTATAAGAAGTGATGAGTTTATCAGGTCATTCACAATTGGCAACGACGCAAAATATTTGCAAATGATTTTGTGAAATCGTAACCAGACTGTAGCGAACTTTTTAATATAAACAAAAAGAGGATAGTCAATAACCGGCTATCCTCTTTTTATTATTTATACTAGTTAAAATGTGTGGAGATATACGGGTTCGAACCGAAGACCTCTTGAATGCCATTCAAGCGCTCTACCAACTGAGCTATATCCCCAATTTATTTATAAAATAACTAATTGCTTTTCTAATTTCAAACCAAAATGCTAAAACCCCCGCAAAATACCGTGTTTATTATACCTCCGGGCTTTTATAATTTAATATTTTTCTAATATTTCATCCGGAAAATAGAAATTCACGTTTGCTTTCAATCGGCTTATTGTGAATTCACTGAAACGTATTCCGGTTTTCTCAAAATGAGAAAATTTTCTCAAAATGAGAAAACATCTTAAATAAATAGTCTGATTTCAGCCAATTTTCGAACTTTTATATTTGGCACAATATTTGCTATAGTGAATAGAATAAAAAACGAATTAAATTGTTTAAACCCACAATACTTTGTGTTCACAAATTATGTGCGATAGTTGTTAACGGTTTTCTGCATATAAACATAAGACCACAGTGTATTATTCAAAAACTTATAAAATAAATACATTTTATGAAAAAATTATTAGTATCTGTAATGCTGATTATAGCATTCACAGGCTTATCTGCTCAGCAGATACCTGAATCAGTAGCAAAAAAGTATAACCTGAATCAAAACTCTACCTTCTTCGAGATACAGAAGGCAATGAACGAATACTGGTCTTCATTAAATGTTGACCGGGGTTACAGAATGGTAAACGGAGATAAAACAAAAGTCGGCGGCTGGAAACTCTACAAACGCTGGGAATATTACTGGGAACAAAGAGTTAATCTGAAAACCGGTGAGTTTCCCAACACTAATGCTGTTGATGAATTTTTAAAG
>JAPLFI010000600.1 GCA_026390755.1 Ignavibacteriota bacterium | reverse complement strand
ATAACCGAGCGGAAGAAGGCGGAAATTTTATTGCAACAAACACGACAAAATTACGAAACCTTTTTTAATACAATTGATGAATTTCTTTATGTACTTGACGAGCAGGGAAATATCATTCATACTAACAATACAGTTAAAAATCGTTTAGGATATACAGAAGAAGAGATTATCGGAAAATCTGTTCTTATGCAGCATCCGCCTGAGCGCCGTGAAGAAGCCGGCAGAATTGTCGGTGAAATGTTATCGGGAACAGCAGAATTTTGTCCAGTGCCGATTATCACAAAAGCGGGTGTTCAAATTCCGGTAGAAACCAGGGTTACACGCGGTGTCTGGGACGGCAAACCTGTGCTTTATGGAGTTACTAAAGATATTTCAAAAGTCAGATTATCGGAAGAAAAGTTTTCGAAAGTATTTCATATCAATCCTTCGGCTTGCGGATTAAGTGATTTAGATACCGGCAAATACGTTGAAGTAAATGAAGCATTTTATACATTGCTCGGATATGCTAAAGATGAAGTTATTGGTAAAACAGCTTTGGATATAGGTATTTTAAACACTGAAACAAGAAATGCGGTATTACTGAAAGCGGACAGAAATGGAAACGCAACTAATGCAGAAGCCGAATTAAAAGCAAAAAACGGCGACATCAAGCAAGTGCTTTTATCATCAGAGAATATTTTTGTGCAGGATAAGAAATATCGCTTTACAGTTGTAAATGACATCACGGAGCGGAAGAAGGCTGAGGAGGCATTGCGCGAGAGCGAAGAGAAGTTTCGTTTAATATTTGAAAATAACTCATCAGCAATTGCCATAATTGAACCGGATACAACCATATCAATAGTAAATGAAGAATTTTGCAAGGTGAGTGGTTACAAGAAGCAAGAAGTCATTGGAATGAGCTGGACACAACAAATACCACCCGAAGACCTTGAACGATTAAAAGAATTTAACCGCAGAAGACTTTTAAACCCAAAGGATGCCCCTGATAAATATGAATTTAAGTTTCGTCAAAAAAATGGTGAGATAAAACATGCACTTATGTCAGTCAGTATGTTAAGCAATCGAAAAATCATAGCATCATTTATTGACATCACGGAGCGGAAGAAGGCTGAGGAGGAATTGCGGGAGAGCGAGGAGAATTTACGAAAGATAAATGCCGAGAAAGATAAATTCTTTTCAATTATTGCACACGACCTGCGAAGTCCGTTCAATGGATTTCTTGGGCTGACAGAAATAATGGCGGAAGGGATGCAGAACCTGACGCTGGAGGAGATTCAGAGGATTGCGGTGAGCTTGAAATACTCAGCCGCAAATCTTTACAGTTTACTCGGAAATCTTTTAGAGTGGTCGCTTATGCAAAGGGGTTTAACTGCATTTGAGCCTCAGTTGTTTTTACTGTCACGGAAAATAACAGAGAGTATGGCGCTGGTAACGGAGGCGGCTGATAAAAAAGAGATTGCTATTAGCTATGATATTCCTGAAGACTTGACAGTCTTTGCGGATAGAAATATGTTTGAAGGCGTCATACGTAACTTATCATCCAACGCTGTGAAGTTCACAAACAAAGGAGGGGTTGTAAATGTTTCGGCAAAAACAATGCCGGACAATTCGGTTGAAATATCGTTTAAGGACACGGGCATTGGGATGAATAAAGAAATGACAGATAATCTTTTCCGCCTTGATATAGACACGAGCCGTAAAGGCACGGAAGATGAATCGAGTACAGGGCTGGGATTGTTTATCTGCAAGGACTTCATAGAAAAACACGGAGGGGAATTGCGTGTTGACAGCGAAGAAGGGAAAGGGAGCACGTTTACTTTTACGATTCCGAAAAATGTTCAGAGCAATGCCGTGGAACTGTTGACAGCGAAGAAGGGAAAGGGAGCACGTTTACTTTTACGATTCCGAAAAATGTTCAGAGCAATGCCGGGGAACATTTCGAAGCTGTTTCGGAAGCAGAACATTCCGGTGAGATTAAAGACCTGAAAATATTAATTGCCGAAGACGATGAAAAATCTGATAGATTACTTAAACTACTATTAAAAACCATCACCAAAGAAGTTTTACATGCAAAGACAGGAATTGAAGCCGTTGAGGTTTGCCGTAATAATCCAGACATAGATGTGGTTCTTATGGATATTAAAATGCCGGAAATGGACGGATATGAAGCCACGCGACAGATCAGAAAATTTAATAAGGACGTGGTTATAATAATGCAAACAGCGCATGGATTATCAGGTGACAGAGAAGATGCAATTGAGGCAGGGTGCAATGATTATATATTAAAACCCATCATGAAAGGTGAAATAATTACGATGATAAAAAAGTGTATTAAGTGATTAAGTGTTAAGTGAGATCCTGAAACAAGTTCGGGACAAGTTCAGAATGAAAAAAACAAATAAAAAAAGGCTAAATTAAAATGCATCCACTTGAATTTACCGATTCGAATTTTACCGATGAGGTTGAAAAATCCGATATTCCGGTACTGATTGATTTCTGGGCTGTCTGGTGCGGACCATGCAGAATGATTGCTCAGATAGTAGAAGAACTGGCCTCAGAGTACGAAGGAAAGGCAAAGATAGGAAAGGTTGACGTTGATAATAATCCCGGTATCGCCGGAAAGTTTGGAATCAGAAGCATCCCTACACTTCTGATTTTCAAAGGCGGAAAGGTTGTTGACCAGATTGTAGGCGTTGTACCGAAAGGAAGTATAGCTGACAAACTCAACGCGTATATCTGAACCCCTCTGAAATTTAAAAAGTCGCTTTGTCCGATGTGCCTTGAAGCATTACATTGAAGCATTACAGGTGTTTTAATCTATTATACTTTTTAATTTTGAAATAATGATACTATCGATATGATTGTAATATAGTTTAATATCATTGGCAGTAAAACTTCCTTCTCTGAATTTAATTAGTATATCTTCAGTAGATAAAAATACATAATCTTCGATGGGGCGAAGTTTTTGCATTATTCCGGTTCCCTCGCCGTTATAAAGAGCGTTAATGTTTAAGTAATTCTGTTTTTTACCTTTTTTAAGAGAAAAACATTTATTTTTCAATTTTAGTGATAGTTTGCATAACTCTGAATTTCCATCGGTCCCTGCTTTTAAAATATCGGGCAGGTTATTTTCACTGTTAAACCAAACAGGATAAACAACTGAGCAAAGAGGAAAACCAAGCACGTTCCACATTGTAGAAAGTTCAGGAGATTCACCTTTCTTGACACCCTGTATAACCACTGATGCAGATGTACTATAACGGGGAATAAAATCATTAAAATCAACATATTTTTTTTCAGATGGATTATCGGAATATTCATTTTTTAAATCCACTTTTGTGATTGAATGCTTAAGACATCTTGCGGCATCCTGTACGATAAATTTTGGAGTGAGATTTTTATTCTTATAGGCAGATTTGAACAATTCAGATTCAATATCAAATCTTTCGTATCCGGAACCTTCATCGGGAATTCCGCAAACCGAGAAATTAGTGCGTAAAAGATAACCGTCAGGAGCAACAGTTCCGTCATTTAAGTCATATTTCTTGTAAAAATAATTTGAAGTTTCAAAATATGCACCGTTTCCAAAAGCGTCAATAACTCCGAAATTTGTTTGAACACCGAGAGGTTTTTTATAAGTCTTTAACAACTTTTCAAAATCATCTACGTTTTCACAGGTTTCAAGCGCCAGACGCATAATCACACCTTCCCTATCTTTAAGTTTGGTAGTGTCGCCGGGTTCAAGATTATAGGAAACCGAATTCATTATTGAAAAACCCGCATTGTTCATACCTATCCATACCTGTCCTGGATTTTTATCGTTAGAGTTTACAATTGCGATATAAGAATATTTCGAGCCGTTGATGTAAATGAGGTTATTATAAAGATCATCCGTATCACGGTTTTTCCAAAGTAATGGTCTTCCGTCAGGTGTGATTTTTCCCGATATAATTGCCGTAGTGCAGGGAATAATTTTTAAGGGAATCAGAAAAATAAAAAGTAACAAACAGAAAAAATATTTTATCATAAGTTATATTATAAACATTAAAGTAATAATTTCTTTTTACTTTATCAGGTCATATTTATTGAAAATTTATTTAAGTTCAGTTTTCCGGGCGAAACGGATGGCGTCGAGGCAATGGTCGTTAAATTTTACCGGGGTCATCGAGGAGGTTGCCGTTTTTATCCTGAGAATAGGAATAGTATTGGTTCAAATGAACATCTGAGTCTTTTGTAATTTGTAAAAGACTCCCGTCCACCCATGCCGCCGTGGTTGCAGCAGGCTGGTGCGGCACGTCCACTATTCGGACACACGCCGCTGAATTGCTAAAACAAGCCGATTTAACCAAAATTCTTATTCGGAGTAAAAAAGACGCACGGAATAAGATTATCACCAGAGTTATGCATAAAACGAATTATTAATCGAGGTTTTTAAGAAAGTTCAAAAAAGTGGACAATGCAGACCTGTGCAACAGAGTAGTGCAACAAATCAATTAAACTGGATAAAAGTCGATTGAATTTGGTCTAACAAATCACTGTATTGTATGTTTCCCAAATTTGTTGTAGCTTTGCTTTTTAGCAACGGCATCAAAAAGTAGTTTTTGAGATGCCTTAAATCTAATCGATTGATAAACAAGAAATAATATTTTTTAAAAAACAATTTATCAGATTTATTTTATATGTTTCAATATTGCACTTGAATTCAAATTTCGTCTCTTAGATTAATCTGATATAACGGGGGAACCGGAAAACCCGCAACAGAGTACGGGGCGTACACCGAAAAGCCGGAAGAGTAGGTAAAAATTAAATTTAAACATCATGAAAAATTTTAAACTTTTTAAAGTTGGTTTACTTGCGTTGTTATTAATTTTTCTAAGCGGTATCATTACAACCGCAGTTTGTCAGGATGATTACGAAGGAACCTTTTTATTCAACTCAATTACAAAAGGATATGAATACGATGCTCCGGATCAAATAAGTCTGTCAAAATATGACGGCGATCAGGCAACAATTTACAGGAAAAAGAAAAATCGGTTCGGCTATACAAATGATTTTGATCACGTTTCTACGGGTGTCTTCGAGATTGGTTTCGGACTCAGAGGATATTATTCTAAGACACTGGGTGAGCGTATAACATTTCTGAGTTATAATAAATTAACATATCTTAACACTCAGACAGGAGTAAAAGCTACTTACGTGAGGAAATAGTGTTTTATTTGATAAGTGGTCTTTCATTTTAAAAATATTTCCACATAACAAGTTATTGAACACTGAGTTATAGTTTTGAATGGACGCAAGATCGACTCTTAAAGTCGGTAATAATTTATTCTTGATAAAAAGGAGACGGTTGATACTGTCTCCTTTTATATTAATATCACAAATCATAATGAGAATTCCTATACACTACGAAACAAGTCGAGACTGCCCCAAAAAGATTTCTCGAATAGGGAACTACGGTACCACTTACACTACAATTATTTAAAAGTGCCGTAACGGGCTTCTAAAGCGGTTATACAGGCATTGTAGTAGGGTTGCGTGGCACGTCCAATATTCGGACATACGCCACCTGAGTAACTAAAATGAGCCGATTTAGCCGTTAATCTTATTCCGTATAATAATTCCGCACGGAATAAGAAATTTCAAATGGAACTGTTTTGAATATAGACTTTTACCTTATTTAGAGCGTCAAATACCATGCCAAACTTCTCGTAAATATTAACGATACTTCTTAATTCGATTTATTTGTTTATATTCCTAATAGCTTACTATTATTAATAGAGGAGGGCAGATAATTCTCGTCGGGCTTGCGTAACTTTGTTAATTTATGAAGAGCAATATGGGAAATTTTAGAAATCTGGTTTATCACATCACGGCATTCGTTATTTCTATATCTAATATCAATTCAAAGCACTCATCAGAAAATAAATCCTTTTCTTGTTTTATGTTAAATTATTCAGCAGGAGAAAAAACTTAAACAAATATAATCATGAAAAAAACAATTTCATTTTTTATCGTTGCTTTAATTATTAATTCTTCATTGTTAATTGATAACTGTATCTGCCAATGGGTGCAGACGAATGGTCCATTTGGAGGGAATGTTCTTTCCCTTGCTGTCAATGGAAATAATATTTTCGCGGGGACAGATGATAATGGTGTCTATTTCTCCACGAATAACAGCGCAAACTGGACGCAAACTGCTTTGAATAATCAATTTGTTTATTCGCTTGCTCGGAAATAATATTTTTGCAGGAACTTTATCAAACGGCCTCTTTCTTTCTACCAATAATGGTACAAACTGGACTCAAACTGCTTTAAATAATCATCAAGTCATGTCCCTTGCCGTCAGCGGAAATAATATTTTTGCAGGAACCAACATTGGCGTCTATCTTTCCACGAATAACGGAAATAACTGGACACAAATTGGTTTGACTAATCAAAATATTTCTTCCCTTGCAGTTAACGGAAATAATATTTTTGCTGGTACATCCGGCTGGGGTGTCTTTCTCTCCACTAATAACGGAAATAACTGGACGCAAACTGCTTTGAATAATAAAACTGTTAATTCCCTTGCAGTGAGCGGAAATAATATTTTTGCGGGGACATACGGTAGTGGTGTCTTTCTCTCCACTAATAACGGCACGAATTGGACTCAAACTGCTTTGAATTATAAAGATGTTAATTCCCTTGCAGTGAGCGGAAATATTATTTTTGCGGGGACGTATCAATTTGGCCTTTATCTTTCCACAAATAACGGCGCGAGCTGGACTCAAACTGATTTATATAACCAAACTGTTTATTCGCTTGCTGTCAATGGAAATAATACTTTTGCCGGGACTAATATGGGTGTTTTTCTCTCACTAAATAACGGCACAAGCTGGACCCAAACCGGTTTGAATACTCAATCAGCTTATTCCCTTGCAGTAAGCGGAAACAATATTTTTGCCGGGGTGTATCAATTTGGCGTCTATCTTTCTACCAATTATGGCACGAACTGGGCTCAAACTGCCTTGAATGATAAAACTGTTTATTCTCTTGCAGTCAACGGAAATAATATTTTTGCCGGGGTGCATCAGTTTGGCGTCCATCTCTCCACGAATAACGGAGCTAACTGGACGCAAACTGATTTATATGACCAGACTGTTTATTCCCTTGCT
>JAPLFI010000434.1 GCA_026390755.1 Ignavibacteriota bacterium | reverse complement strand
TGCCTGCATTCATTGTAATAAAACGGAATTCGTTCTGACCCGCCTTAAGTTCGGGCGTGAATTTGAGAGTCAGAGCATCTTTTCCTGTCTCAGTAATAACTCCTCCGTTAATATTTCTTTTATTCCCGGCGAAAATTAAAATATTATTATTAACGAATATACGTATGAATGAAGTATCAAGCATCGTCAAAGAATCGGAATTCTGTTTTGATAACTTTACAAGTATCTCGGGTTTCAAACGAACATAATCCCCTCCCATAATTTTAACCCCGTCAGAAAACACATCAAGATTAAGCATTAAGGGCGAGCCTTTAACAAAGAAATTGGAATTAACAGTGTTGTTGTACGTATAAATCTCGTTCTGTTGTGCGAGCGGCTGTACTTCGAAATTGAAATTCACCTGATTATTATATTTTTTAAAAATCGGCATTCGGCTCACGGGCAAAGTGGCTTTAATAAAGCCGGAACTGTCTATCTTCAGGGCTGTCTGAACAGTATCCGTTTTCAGATTTACCTTACTACCGTTCTGGTCGTATGCAAAGAAATTTCGCACAACACCGTTTACGTTAGTAAAGCCGACATTATAATACGTAATCCCGAATCCTACACTATCGCCCATCGTTACAATAGAATCGGATTTAATCGTTGAATTATTATCCAGCGCTAATTCAGATGCGGGAACGTAATTAAACGTAATACTCCTGAAAACAGGTGACTGATATCCGTTAATAGAATCTATGCTTAGTTTAGTAATCAATTTCAAATACGGATACTGGTAAGCGTTTATGCCCGACAAATCAACAAAGTTATTCGCAGTCACATCAGGCATCAGCAACTGCGGATTATTATTTCTGTCAACTCCATACACATCAAACTTAATATTCGAGTAAGGATATAAAACCTGCTCCCATGAAAAATTCTTCCAGGAATGCGCGGGACCGAATGTGTGAGTGATGGTGCCGAAAGTTTTTAGGAAATATGGTTCTAGTTTACTAACAGCAGGAATATCCGGTAATTCATATTTCTCTGAAGTAATGAAATTTGGTAGTTTGTTATAAGAAATAAAACTCCATGAATACCATGATAATAAATTCACGGAATCGGCATAAACGCTACCAAATTCCCTTAATTTATTTTTTGCCGCAATGCTTAAATTATTAGTTGCATTAATTGGTATAGTTTTAACTAACGCAAAGATTTGATTGGTATCTACAGCATTTAAAAAAGTTATCAAAGTATCAGAAGATTGTACGGAACTAAACATTATATGTTTTGATTGTAATACAAATCCATTTAGCTTGTTAACTTTAAAAACAAACATTCCTCCCCGGCTACTTACACCACTAATACTAATAAATTGATTGTTAAACAGACAAAAAGTCGGATTCCATGGATTTTCTCCCAGAGATTGCGCTACTATTGTTCCTTGGTATTTTGTTAAATTAAAATTGCTATCAACATGATAAAAATCACCGACAGAATATTGTTTTATTCCTTTCTTCCCAATAAAACATATCGAATCGTATGAGATAGTGTTCGAGTTTTTATCACTTAATAATGTAGAAATTGATAATTTAATTCTTCTTAATTCTGTCCATCCGGAAGAATCAACATCATTAATAACCGTTCTTATCTTCCAAAAATATACAATATTGGAATCGAGAATAGGCATCCTAACCTTAAATTTTGTCACAACACCGGACATATTTGTTTTAAAATAGGTTTGATTTAATGGAGAATTAAATAATTTCGTTGTATCAATCTGAAGTAGCAATTTAACATTATATTTACTTGGATTAATATTGGGATTAATTCCAACAAATTCTATAGTATCATTTGCAATTACCTGATTATCTATTGGTTTTAAAGGAACAAAGGCAACATTTTTCAGGGTTATTGGTATTGAAATAACGTTATTAGTTTTTATTTCCTGTGGATACCAGTTATCCGGGTCCAATATTATCTTCATTACATAGTTCCCTGCAGAATCCATCATAAAATTGTAATTAATCGTATCAATAAATCTAAAACTATAGACTATAGTATCTTTTGTTCTGTAACTTTGATTATTCTTAAATAATTGATATCTTATTTTGCAGGAATCCGCATAAGTCCCCAGATTTTTCGGATAAATTGTAAGTGAAATGCTTTCCCTTAGAGACGGAAAAGGATTAGATAATATCAAATCATTTGACTGTATATCAAATTCCGGATTTACTGGTATTAATAACTTTGCTGCAGGATCCCCCAATAGGTTATAACAATTAATTGTATTTCTTGACGCAAAATTGGCGGAATCCGGGTACATTCGTCCTGATGCATTTTTAAGAATATCCCCAATCCTCCTCAACGTATCGAGACTAACCGCTTTAAATAAATAATCATTAAAGATATTTCCGGTATTATTAAAGCTCCATCCTGTAGTACTAATAAATCCAAGCGACCCTTTATCGGGATATACTGTAAATTTTTCGCCATAACCTCTATTGTTTGGCTCAGCATTTTTACCCGTAAAACAAGTCATACTAAAAACTAACGGTAATCGTTGCTGATTAGATAATACAACCGGATCAGAAAACACATAATCCCAATATCCATTCCCGGCATGAGCAATGAAATTAACTATCAGGCTACCCCTATTTATTGAATTTTTTATTGAATCAGAATAATTATAAGTTACTAAACCGGAAGTATCGTTCAGATATATTCTAACAGGATCAGATGAAATGGGAGGCGGAGTGATATAAGAATTTATAAAATTATTTGATTGAGTTACAAAAACCGGTTGATCGTTTTTGTCATAGCCCCCTGCTATAAAAACCGGTTTTTTTATCCATATCGGTAATCCCTGACTTTCATAAGCAATTACTTTATTTACAACGTCCTGAGCTTCCTGATTCGTGTAAACAGGTAATCTTCCGACTGATACCTGGTGATAGTAAGTAAAAGTACTATCGTTCATATTAGCGTAATAACCATCGGTCGGGGGATTACCGTAAACCGGCACATTATTCTGATAAAACTGTGAAGAGGAAATGTTCTTCTTC
>JAPLFI010000364.1 GCA_026390755.1 Ignavibacteriota bacterium | reverse complement strand
GTGGCAGTAATGCGAAAAATCCTTCATTTAATCTATGCATTGTGGAAAAACGATACTGAGTACGATCCCAATTATGGAATAGCATGAACAAAACATACGGTATGTTTTGGGGTTGATTATTAACACAGTATCTGAGTAGTTACTAATTTACTTTATATAATCTATGCTTTAATTTTTACTTGATTCATTAAAAACTATCCATCAATTTACAGTAAGAATCGCCAAAAGATTTTCAGATTGACTATAAAAATTTAAATTTTGAATTATGCTGAATTCCATTATTATAGCCATTGACTTCACTGACGTAGCGTCAAAAGTCCTGATAACCCCGACTTTCATAAACCCCGGAATACTCAAGCGAAGCATTGCCATCGAAAAGGGCAAGGTTTTGAATCTGAAGATCAAGACTTTAGAAGTATTCATATATGAAAATACGCTTGACCAGTTTAAAGACAAGGCTTATCTGAATTTAAACGATATTGCACTTAAACTTACCGATATATTAGATAAAACAAAGGATAAGCTAAATTATTTCAAAGGAGCCTTACACTTTCCGGGTTTCAGAAGACATCTTGCCAGACTCATACTTGACCTCCGCTTAAACGAAGCTGATGGAAAACATTTAGAAAAGCTTGAAAATATAACCAAATGGCAGGAAACAATAATTATAAAAAATTTATACGAAAAACTTTTAGAGAACGGTTATTACGATTATGCCTCCTGTTTGTCGAACATTCCATCGAAAAGAATTTCAGACAAACTATTCATAATCGACTCTCAATATTCAAAACTTGAAGTTGAGGCAATCGATACACTAGGAATGACAATAATCAAACCAGGAAGTTCAGAAGCGAGCAAACCAAAATTGAATGCATTTTGCTCCGAAACCATACATCAGGAGTGTCTCCAGATCACACGGCAAATATCGAATGAAATCAAATTAAACACTTCAACCACCAGAATCGGTATCTGCGTTCCTGATTACGATTCATATTTTGATGCACTTAACGAAGCCCAGGGAGTTTTGCTCAGGGGATCCATAAATAAGATAACCGAGAAAGAATCTTCCGAAGACAATGAAAAAGAAACCATACCGGCGGGGCAAAATCTTTATCATTTTATAAAAGGCACACCTGTATTTAACACATTACACGGAAAACTCTGGCAATATTTAGCAGAATGGATAAGAACAGATTACAGCGTTTACGGGATGCTAAAAATACTTCGTTCGGGAGTATTTAATTTCCATTCCGTTTTAAAAGGAGCTGAGCCTGCGGATTTCTTCAAGGCATTATCAATATTTACCAAAACACCGTCTAAATTAGTTCAAAAAGGCTTCAAAGATTCAATAGACATTTATCTTTCCAATAAGATTATCAAGGATGAGGAAGACAACGCCGAGATAAAAACAAAATATACAGATCCTCAAAAGAATATCGCTTTATCTTTAGCACAAGATTTTGAGTCCCTCGTCCCGGAAGTTAATGAAGAGCCAGACGAAACCAAGGAAAAGGATAAATTAAAGCAAAGACTAAACTCAGTTCAAACTTTTCTGAAAAAATATACATACATCAACGAACTCTCTAAGAAATCTCTTGCCAGAATCAACAATATTCTCCAAGTAATATGCGATAATTTAAATGAGTACGGGAAAGATACATTTGAAGCCATTATCAATGATGTGACAGAAAGAATGTCAAATTCCCATATAATTGATTCAATTCCATCATTTAACCACCCTATTGTCGGAGACTTGTATGATTTAAAGTATATGAGATTCGACATGCTATACATTGCCGGACTAAACGAAGGCGGGCTTCCCAAGGAAATATCACAAGATCCTTTAATACTTGACGAAGAAAAATCCGAGCTTATAAAATTAAACAATAATTATAAATTTTATTCAATTGAACAAAGGCACGAAGAATACGAAAAAGAGTTCAGCATGTTAACCGAATCCGCAAATAATGAGCTTATACTATCAGCGCCTTTAAGGGATCTATCAACAAACAGAGAAAAACTGCTTTCAAGATATTTCCTTGAAATATGGAACAGGAACAACGATTCACGTCTGGATTTCAGGCAATTAACAGATGAGCTGAGAAAATTACCCGAATCCCGGAACGATTTCATTGCTTTAAAAGCAGAAGACTCATTTTATAAATACGAGACAGGCATTTCATATCTGCACAAAATCAATATTGAGAAAGCAGATGACAAATTACTTTTAAAGCATTTTCCATCTGCCGAGAAATCCAACGAATATATAAGCGAACGCTATAAATCGGATAAATTCGGGAAATACTGGGGCATACTCGGACTAGATATAAACCGCGCATTGCCGGTACTAAGCGCATCAAGATTATCAGCTTTTGCAAAATGCCCTTACAAATATTTCCTTAAATATGAATTAAATCTTGACGCTCCCGAAGAATATGACAATATATCACTTGAATGGCTGGATACAATGACAATAGGGAATTTTCTTCACACACTGTTTCATAATTTTTCAGAGGCTATGAGGAAGAAGAGAGGAAAGGAATATTCCGTTGTCGAGCAATCCGATCATGAAATATTTACAAAAGAATTTGATGAACTTATAAAAACTTACAAAATATCCAACCCTATTAATTCGGAGGTGTATTTCGAATTCGGCATGAAAGATTTAAAAGAAAAAGCCGATATATTCTTTGAAGATGAGCTTAACAACAAAAACAAGAGACTATATACGGAACTCGCTTACGGCATTCCAAAAGACGGGAGAGATACTTTGTCATATTCCAAGGAACCGATAGAAATTGATGCGAACGGTATAAGAATCAAATTCAGAGGATCAATAGACAGAATCGACGAAACGAGCGATAATAAATTTGTATTGATTGACTATAAGACAGGAAAAGAAAAAACATTTGATGAATCCAAGCCATTTGCGGGCGGCTCCCTTCCACAAACGGGAGTATATTGCGAAGCTATTACTTCCATTGATAACAAAATTTCCAATCCAACATTCGAATACTGGTATTTGACACAATACGGAGTAAATAAAACCTTTAAAGTCGATTATGTAAAATACAAGGACAAGTTTAAAATACTTTTAAAATTCATCATCGAAAACATTAAAACAGGAAACTTTCCGCCTAATGTCGTCGAGAGAACCTGCTCTGAATATTGTGATTATTTTTCTGTATGCGCCGACAAGAGAACATGGCTGTTTGAGATACAAAAGAAATACACTGATGAGTACGGAATAATAAAAAATATTCAAAAGGAGGAATTTTAAATTGAATTATACAGACGCACAAAGCAGAAATCTTATTATAACAGATTTTAAAAGCAACTTATTTGTTGAAGCCGGAGCAGGAAGCGGCAAGACTACGTCCCTTGTATCGCGCATAACTGCAATAATAATAAAAGGCCTTGCCGAAATCCGAGAAATAGCCGCCATAACATTTACAAATGAAGGAGCTGCCGACCTTAAAGCCAAAATACAGAGAAAGCTTGAAGAAGCATACGCAGCAAAATCAATCAAGCTCAATGACATTGCATTCAATATAGGCACAGAGGAGAAAGACAATCTCGAAAAAGCGCTCACTAATCTTGCTCTTGCGGACATCAGCACAATTCATAAATTCTGCCTTCGCCTTTTAAAAGAAAGGCCGATTGAATCAAACATTGATCCTGATTTTGACATTGACACCGAATCCACATTAGAATCCGATCTGGATATCGCATGGAACACTTTTCTTTTAGAGAATACAAACAAAGAGAAAGAAATATTCAAATACATTCTTGAAAATGAAATCGGACTCGACAAAATAAAGACGATGGCAAATGAAAAAATCAGTTTCCCTGACTTAGAGCTGTACGCAGACACAGCACAAAATATAGAAGAAAGCGAATGGGATCCAATTGAAATAATATTTAACGAATTCATCAGCTTACTGCGAGCATACTTACCGGAACAACTCTTAAAAACGCAACAACCAAAAGCAAAACAAACCGTAAAGGACAGATATAATTTTGCCAATAAGACAATAAGAAACTGGGAGATATTAAAAGATGAAAAACAAAGAAGGAAATATTATTTAAGCTTTAAACCTCTCGAATCATGGACTCAGAAGGGAGGAGAAGATATAATCGAAGAATGCGAATTGAAGCTTACATCAATCCGGGATTCACTTCTAATACGAGTTAACAACAAGCATCATTCTGTAATATCTCCGCTAATCTTAAAATTTGAAGAATATTATTCCGAGTACAGAAGATTAAATTCCAAATTAAATTTTGATGACCTGCTTTTTTACACAAGGAACCTGCTTAAAGATAATGAATCCGTCAGGGAATACTTCAAGAAAAAATATAAATTTTTATTTGTTGACGAAGCACAGGATACTTAGCCTCTTCAGACTGAAGTAATATTTTTCCGTTCGTAAAAGAAGGGCAAAGCCGCCAAGGACTGGCGGGAGGTTG
>JAPLFI010000563.1 GCA_026390755.1 Ignavibacteriota bacterium | reverse complement strand
TGTTAAGTGTTAAGTGTTAAATGTTAAGTGATTAAGTGTGATGCTGAAACAAGTTCAGCATGACAAAAATAATAGGGTTAAGGAACGGAATAAAGATTAAAGCCAGAGGATTTGGGGTTTGGGGGTGGATTTGGTGTGGCGGTGGGTGAAGAGGGCGTAGCGGATGGCGTCGAGGCAATGATCGTTGAATTTTACGGGGTCATCGAGGAGGTTACCGTTTTTATCCTGAGAATAGGAATAGCTCAGGACTTCTTTGTTTATGTTATTATTTGTGTCTTTACTGTAAATTTTAAGCGACTTTATGTAATCAATTCCGTCTTTAACGGACTTTTCTGAAGGATAAGCGTTAATACGGGCATTCTTTAATTCCTGAATCTTTCCGGGTTCGGCGGAATCACAATAAACTTTCTTTGGGTACTGATATGCGGAAGAATGAATCGAAGATATTAAATCAGACGTTGTAAGTTTAGATTTATAAATCTTTTCGGATAAATAAAACTGATTGTCGTAAATGCCGATATGAATAAAAGCAGTAGGGTTGTTAAAACCAAAATCCAAGCCGTATATTTCATCCTGAAAAGCGGACGGATACTCTTTTAATATTTCAAAAGGGGAATAAATGATATTTCTTTTAATACCCCACTCCCCTTTCGCATATATTTTGTAATATTCCGGGTCCTGGTCTTTCAAGCTTTCGAGGACGTGAAAATATTCAGGGTCAATAAATTTATTATCCTTATAAGTAGTTTTTAGTGTAAGACAGTTTTTTAGCTGAATCGTATTAAGCCAATGAAGAGCGTCAACAGGATTATAAGTTAAAATGATTTGTTTATAGAAATTAGTTTTACCGCGAAGGCGCAAATCAATTTGCCGGAAGTCCTGCAAATTTAATTCAGTAGCTTCTTCAATCCAAACGGACGTAATACCGTGAATTGATTTAATTTTTTCACGGTCATCCATACCGGCGGAGATAAAAGTATTCCCGTTAAGATTACATATAATAGACAAATCAGATTCCCTGATATAGAAAAACTCTCTTAGATTACTACTATCAATTAAGCTTTTTAATAAGCTGAACTGACTTCCGCGAATAGTTCTTGCAACTTTACGGATTAAAAGGAATTTATGATTAGTTTCTTTTAGAGCTCGAAATAAGAGCTTCTGACCCGCGAAAATAGATTTCCCACTACCCGCTCCGCCATAGAGAAATAAATATCTATTCTGTTTTTCAATAAGCGGAACAAAGCAAGAATTGAAATTAGAGAGCATAAAATGAAAAGTAATTTCATTGGTAACATGTTCCATAATACCTTACGAGCTAATCTCGCCGTTAACCAATAAGCGTAAATAGTTGTATAGCAAGCGAACATTTTTTTTAGCTTTAACATCAACATATTTTGTGTAAAAAGGGTTATTAGAATCGTGGTTAATTAAATTTAAGAATAATATTTCATATTCTTTTATCTGAGATTCATAAAAAGTATTAACCTCAGATGATACAGTATCAGTTAAACGTTTTAATAAAAGATTAGACGGCGCATTATTGCACCTATCATTATCTTTATGCGTTATGATAAATCTATCGGGATTAACATTGAAAAATGCAGAAGCGACAAGTTTATGGCAATGTACACCGAAACGAACATCATCACGAGTTAAAAATACTGTAAGGAACTTAGAGAAAGGATATCTGAACTCTGTTAACTGCTTAATATGATTTATTAAGCCTGAATAAATGCGACCATTGGAAGCGGCATAATATCCAGGGAATTTAGGTATCTTTTCAAAAGAGCAATCAAAAGTGCAATCATGGGACAATGTAACTTTGCAATTCTTAAACATATACACAAGTGGAATATTTTTGATTAGGATATTTTATTTATTGTTTAAGAATTAAATAAACAGCAGACCAAAGAAGAGAAACGACACCTGCCGTAATAGCAACAGCATTCCAGGGATTTGATTTCTGTAAATGGCTTAAAGAATCGAGCAATGAATACATATTTCTGTTTTCTTTATAAAGAGATTCATAATCATTATAAAAGCGTTCAGTTATTTTAAGCTGGACATGATAAGATTCTTTATAAAAGATACCTTTATTAACGGCTTCACCGATTATCCGGAGCGTGTCCTGGCGGGTCATTAGGCGCGTCGGATGGTGCATCGTATCGTTTGGTATCGGCGTTTCGTTTGGGTTCGGCGTTTCGATTGGAGTCAACGGTATTGGAACTATCTGAGAGAAGCTCGCGTGAACGATTAAAAAGGTAAGACAGCACGAGACTATCAGGTACAGAATGAAAATAATTAGATTCTTTTTCATAATTATTTTTAATTAAAGTTTTTTGATTTTCAAATACTTTTAAAGTTTCATGATGAGTATAATAAAAACGTTCGAGAGTATCGCGAACAACGAGATAATCACGGGTTGCAGATTTCTTTAAGTTGTAACCAATGACAAGACCGACGACCATGATTATCACGACAGATAATATTATTTGTTTATAGTTGAGATTTACCATTATTTAGTTGTTAGTTATTGGTTGATAGTTGTTTGTTGTCAGCTGTATTAGCCATACATGCTTCGGAGTTTTGCGATTGTTTTGGGACCGACGTCACCGTCCGGAACGAGATTATTATCCTGCTGAAAGGAAACAACCTGGGCGGTAACAAAATTTCTGATATTCTGCTGTAATGATACGGGTATTAACTGGAAATGGCAAGCTTCCCATGCTAAATGAATTAACTCTGCTGATGTTGCGAGTTCCTGCAGAAGAGGATAATTAAGTTTATCCCATGATACGAATTCGCCA
This sequence comes from Ignavibacteriota bacterium, assembly GCA_026390755.1. Classification (GTDB taxonomy): domain Bacteria; phylum Bacteroidota; class Ignavibacteria; order Tepidaquicellales; family Tepidaquicellaceae; genus JAPLFI01. The sequence goes on along the minus strand of JAPLFI010000563.1, from coordinate 1,613 downwards.
TTATCCTGAATGCCGTCATTATCTTTATCGTCGAGATGCACGAGGTCGGCGGCGATGCCATAGAAATGCATTCCATATCTACGGATTTTAGAACTGTTTCGATTGAAATAAATGCGCTGGAGTTCATTGGAGCGAAATGATTCATAAATAAAGACAGTGTGGTCGTAATCGTACTTATTGTATTCCGTTTTTACAGAATTAATTTTATTGAGAAACGGAGGATAAAGTAAATCAGGGTCTTTGCATTCGCCCGGGTAAAAGAATTTATCGGAGAGGCAAATCTTTGAAAAGAAATGTTTTGAAAATTCCATTGGGTCTAAATATTGGAATAACGGGTTTGAATTTTCCATGATCATAATTTTAGTTTATGTTTTGTGAATTTTCTGAAAAGGATTGGATTGCCTTGCCGCCGAAACCAACGCCTACGAGAACGGAAATTAGAGTGACGAGAGAGCCGATGAAGGTGTTATCGGGTTTGAAAAGAACGAGATATATAACGATACCGCAGAGAATTAATGCTGTGAGAATAACGATGAATGTCAGGAGGCGCATCATTGATTCAGGAGTACCGCGTTTAAAGAATTTTGTGAACATTGTTTTATGTGAATAATTTTAGAAAGATATCTTTAATGGAAATGCCGAGGAGCGTTAAGATAAAAATGACGATAAAGGAAAAGACTAATTTGTAAATATGATATTTCTTGCATAGGCAATGAAACTTATTGAAATCGCGGAGAATGACGGAGCACTCCCAGAGTTCACCGAGCAAATCCGGCAGGGGCATTGTTTTCTGTGAACCATTACGAACAGTAATAGATTTAAGCTGGTCAATCGCCGAAGTAATTTTCTTCAGGTCTTTAACGATATCAGCATGCTGAGAACAGGGATTTTCCATAGTTTTTTATTTTTATTAAATAAAAATAATATTAAAAAAATATAAATGCCGATATATTGCGAACAATGAAAGATTTCACTTTTAGGCGATTATTTCTGCGCACGAAAGTTGTATTAAATGGTTTTGGTGTATCTGTTTTCCGAACTTTGAAATTCTTTTTAAGTGCACGTTTATTCTGTCTTAATATTGCGGAAAATATATCAGGCATTAGAAGCACTCCTTGAGGCAATATTTCGGGACGTAATATTTGTGATAGTAACATTATCCGGAACGGCACTGAACAAGCTTAGCTGGGTATCAGAGACATCATTTTCCGTTTTACGGACTCTGCATGAAAAGTAAAGTATATTTTCCTTATCATGTTTGAAGCTGAAAGAGACGGAATAATCATCGTTGGTATTCATACGAAACTTTTTACCAAAGATAATTTTTAGAAATTCCAAAGCAGAAGAAAACTCCTGCGAGGAATGATCAACAGCAGAAGCGGAGCATTTAGATTCTTCGTGTTTATTGAACGTTAAATTTTGTAAGATTGACATTTTTATTAAGTGTTAAGTATTAAGTGTTAAGTGTTAAGTGTTAAGTGTTAAGTGTTAAGTGTTAAGTGTTAAGTGTTAAGTGTTAAGTGTTTTTCTTACACTTTTTCTATTTCTTTCTTACCCATTAGTCCAGTCGGACGGAAAAGCAATATAATTATCAAAATACCGAAAGCTATTGC
>JAPLFI010000459.1 GCA_026390755.1 Ignavibacteriota bacterium | reverse complement strand
GAAACTTTCGGATAAGAACAGAACTTTTTCGGGCAAGAATAAAAGAAGAAGCGCCAAAGACGAAGAATTTGCCATATCCGAAGATTTTAAGAAACGCCTCATCGGATTCTTATTGTTTGTTATCGGAATACTTTTGTTCCTTTCCGTTTTATCCTATTCGAAAAAAGATATGGTTACCCTGGAGAGATTCTCTTTCCTCGATGTCTTCAGAAAAGAAACATATTCGTCTTTGTATATAATAAATAACTGGCTCGGAGTTGCCGGAGCTTATATTTCGGGGATATTTGTGAATAATTTATTCGGATATTTCTCTGCTGTTATTGCACTGGTAATTATTATATTGGGATATGCGATATTCAGAAAGAAAGGATTATTCAGACCTCTTACGTTCTCTTTCTATGCTTTGATATTAATGGCTCTCATAGCGGGTTCCGTGGGTGTGACGAGATATGTGTTCGATGGTGACAGAATATCGACGCTGTACAGCGGAGCGACGGGCGATTTCCTGGCTTTGATTCTTTATCAGACTATCGGCGGACTGGGTGCATCATTTTTTTTTATTATAAGCCTTGTTGTGGTTACAATGCTGTTGATAGACGGAAATATTATTAAAACATTTGCGAGATTTAAACTGCTTTTGGAAAAAATTCTCGAGGGTTTTAAAAGGGAAAAAGAAACTCTTCATGAGAAAAGCGAAATAAAAAAATTAAAGAAGGAAACACTATCGCAAAAAAGTTCTTCAGACTCAATTGACCCGTTCGCCGAGGCAATCAGGAAAGAACGCGAGAAAATTCAAAAGCTGAAACAACAAAAAGGAATTAATGGCGATGCGCTTATAAAAGACACGGGCATCAACCGTCCGAAGTCTGATATCCATCTGTTAAAAGGGGATGAGAATCAGTTTAAAGAAGAGGAAAAGGGAAAACGCCGGAAGAAAGAAATTTCGCTCGAAAGTCTTTTGGTCAAAGGTCAGAGAAAAGAAAATATTTCGGAAATTGATGTTAATCCCGATAATTCGAACGAACTCGAAGGTTTATTAAATAAAGAGGAAGATGATTTTATCGAAGAGAAACTTGAGGGATATAAATGTCCGACTCTTGACCTTCTCGATAATCCGACGAGGGAAGATTCTGATGTAATTTCAGATGAAGAGTTGAAGAACAACGGAAGATTATTACAGGAGAAACTTCTGAAGTTCGGAATTGAGATAAAAGATATTGTAGCAACACCCGGACCCGTAGTCACTTTGTATGAGCTTATCCCCGCACCTGAAGTTAAACTTTCAAAAATCGAATCTCTTCAGGATGATATTGCACTTGCAATGAGGGCGCGCGGTATCAGGATGATTATTCCGATTCCGGGAAAAGGGACTGTCGGTGTCGAAATTCCGAACAGTAAATCACAGTTTGTCAGGATTAAAAGCATTCTTTCATCGCAGAAATTTATTGATAGTACTAAACGTCTGACCGTCGCATTCGGAAAAATGATTGACGGTGAAATCTATATTGATGACCTTTCAAAAATGCCCCACGCGCTCATTGCAGGAGCTACCGGCTCGGGGAAAAGTGTCGGGATTAATACGATTATTGCGAGTTTACTTTATAAGATGCACCCGTCCGACCTTAAATTCGTGATGATTGACCCTAAGAAAATTGAACTTAGCCTCTATTCCAAACTTCGCAATCATTTTATTGCAACATCCAACGATGTTAACGAAAGTATTGTTACAAGTCCTAAAAATGCCGTTTCAGTTCTGAAAAGTGTCGAAATGGAAATGGAACAGCGATATGATAAACTTGCAAATGCCGGAGTCAGAAATATCGACGCCTATAATCAGAAGTATTCCGAAGGGAAACTGAAAAATAACGAAGCCATAAGACACAGGAAAATGCCTTATATTGTTGTGATAATAGATGAATTGGCGGATTTAATGATTACTGCCAAACGCGAGATTGAAGAGCCTATTGCAAGGATTGCCCAGATGGCGCGGGCTGTAGGAATTCATCTCATCGTCGCTACACAGCGGCCGTCTGTTGACGTTATTACCGGTGTCATAAAAGCTAACTTCCCCGTCAGAATAGCTTATCAGGTTGCGTCGAAAATTGATTCAAGGACGATTTTGGATATGGGCGGCGCAGACCAGCTTCTCAGAAACGGAGATATGTTGTATCTTTCTTCTTCTTTCCCGAAACCGCTTCGCATTCAGAATGCTTACATTTCAACCGAAGAGTGTGAGAAACTTGTTGATTATATTTCGTCTCAGAAAGGTTATATAAAACCCTATCTTCTTCCTTCAATTATCAGCAAAAGAGCCGGTATGGGCGGAGGGTCGGATGAATGGGACGAAGTGTTCCCTGATGCGGCAAGACTTATTTTAAAATTGCAGAATTGCTCTACGTCAACTCTCCAGAGACGTTTAAAACTTGGATATGCAAGAGCCGCACGTATCGTTGACCAGATGGAACTTGCGGGGATTGTCGGTCCTAATCAGGGCGCAAAAGGAAGAGAAATTCTCATATCCGAAGATGAACTGGAAGATATTCTCAGCGGTTTGTAATTCTTCTATGAAAGATATTCCTTAATTCCCTGTATGCCGCCTTCTCTTCCGAATCCGCTTTCTTTGTAACCCCCGAACGGCGAAGCGGGACTGAATTTATTAAATGTGTTAGTCCAGATAACTCCCGCTTTAATTTTCTTCATCACTTTTAATGCTTTAGAGCCTTTGTCCGTCCATATTCCGGCCGAAAGTCCGTAACATGTGTTGTTTGCTTTCTCAACTGCTTCGCTTGGTGTTCTGAATGTAAGGACTGTCAGTACAGGACCGAAAATTTCCTCGTTCGCAATTCTGTGCGACGCGGCAACATTGGTGAATAATGACGGCTTGCACCAGTATCCTTTGCCGGGAAGTGTGCACTTGCTTTCGTATAATGTCGAACCTTCGCGGGTTCCCGATTTGATTAGTTCGTTAATTTTATTTAACTGAGCTTTTGAGTTTATGGCTCCTACGTCTGTGTTCTTATTAAGAGGATTTCCTACAACTAATTTGTTTATTCTGTCTTTTAACTTTTTAATCACAGTATCTCTTATGCTCTCTTGTACAAGCAGTCTTGAACCGGCACAGCATACTTCTCCCTGATTAAAATAAATACCTTTTACAATTCCCTCAACCGCATCATCAATCGAAGCGTCTTCAAAAACTATATTCGCCGCCTTGCCTCCGAGCTCAAGAGTCAATTTTTTATCCGTGTCAGCAACGGCTTTCATAATAATTTTTCCGACATCAGTAGAGCCCGTAAACGCGATTTTCTTTACTTTCGGGTGTTTGACTATGCAGGAACCCGTAAATCCGTCACCGGATATTATGTTAACGACTCCTTGCGGCAGTCCGGACTCCTGAATTATTTCAGCGAGTTTATAGAGTGTAAGAGGAGTAGTCTCTGCAGATTTAATCACTACGGTATTACCGCATGCAAGTGCCGGAGCGATTTTCCATGCCGCCATAAGCAGTGGAAAATTCCAGGGGACTATTTGTCCGACTACACCTATTGATTTCGGGTCTTTATTATGAACGGCATATTCTAATTTATCAGCCCAGCCGGCGTAATAGAAAAAATGAGAAATCACAGTGGGTATATCAAACGATTTTGATTCATTTATCGGTTTTCCGCAGTCTAAACTTTCAATAACTGCGAATTCACGGGCTTTCTCCTGTATCATGCGCGCAATCCTGAAAATGTATTTCCCTCTTTCTTTTGCCGGCATGTTTTTCCAGACATTATTGTATGCTTTCTCTGCCGAGTTAACTGCCGCATCAACATCCGTTTCGCTCGCGTATGCTACTTTCGATATAATTTCTTCGTTTGCGGGATTTATTGTATTAAAATATTTTTTAGATTTAGTCCATTTCCCGTTAATGAAGAGATCATACTGAGGCAATAGCTTTATATGCTTTGTATCCTCAAGAGAGTCTGAATATTTCAGTTTATAATTCTGATTTTTTTTCTTTATTGCAGAACTTTTTTCGGTACTCATTATTGTTTTACAATTTAATTAAATATATTTTGCTTTCCTCAGTCCGAAGAAAAATAGTCACCCGACTGATAAAACCCCGATTTCTGTTTCCTGTACTGCATCAATAAATCATTCAAAACTGACGAAGCTCCCAGACGGAATAAATCAGGAGTCATCCATTCTTTACCTAATACTTCATTTAATAATATCAGATATGCCAGTGCATCTTTTGTGGTCTTTATTCCGCCGGCAGGTTTCATTCCGATTTTAATTCCTACTTCATAGAAATAATCTTTAATAACGTCAAACATAACCAGTGTCACGGGGAGCGTTGCCGCAGGCTGTACTTTTCCTGTGGATGTTTTGATGAAGTCCGCTCCTGCGGTAATTGCCAGTATGCTTGCTTTTCTTACATTGTCAAAAGTTTCCAGTTCTCCTGTTTCTAAAATTACTTTCAGATGGATTTCTTTCTTTGTTCCTATCTTTTGACTGATACTGCCGGATAATGCCGTGCAGATTTCCTTAACCTTCGAAATTTCATTAAAAACGTATTCATAATTTCCCGATAAAAATTCACCTCTTGAAATTACCATATCTATCTCATCAGCGCCGTCAATAATACATCTTTTGACATCTTCAAGTTTTAGATTCAAAGGAAACTGTCCTGAAGGAAATGATGTTGCCACCGAAGCAATTTTCACACCGGAATTACCGACGGCTTCTTTAGCAGTTCTGATAAGCCGCGGATATACACAAACAGCCGCACAATGCGGAAGGCTTGTGTCGCCGGGAAGCGGATTCTTGGCTTTCTGACACATAGCGAAAACTTTACCGGCTGAATCCTTTCCTTCCAGAGTTGTCAGGTCAATCATTGAAATGGCTAACTTAATGGCGTTTAACTTATTTTCTCCTTTGATTGTCCTGTTAGTAAGTATTGATGCCCTTTCTTTTGTATATGTTTCGTCAATCGCAGAACTTTTTTTTGATTCGAAGTGCTTTAATATGGTTTGTATTTTTTTCATGTTTTCTGTAAACAGCCTAAAATATAATAAAATAATGCAGCAATAAAAATTTGATAATATATGTCTAATGAAATTTCAACACAAATCATTGAATCGGACTTAGCAAAGAAAAGACAAATAATTGTTTTTTATTAATCTCATATTTTTAGTACTTTGACAAAGAGCGAAAGAAGTTACACAGAGGTCACAGAGAAGACACAGAGGTCACAGAGAAGAACTTTTTTTTATAATAAGAGCAAAATATTTTAAGAAAAAATGAATAAAAGATTAGAAATACCGAAAATGTATAAACTTTTCATCGGGGGAAAATTTGTTAGAACCGAATCTGAAAGATATATCGAAGTCCTGAATCCACTGAAGAAGGTTCATATTTGCAATATATCAAGAGCTTCACGAAAAGACGTCAGGAATGCAGTAACTGCCGCCCGTTCAGGATTTGAAACGTGGTCATCGAAAACAGGTTACGAAAGAGGACAGATACTTTACAGATTAGCTGAAATGCTCGAAGGAAGAAAAGAGCAGTTTACTGAAGAAATTCACGCTGTAACTGCCGTTTCGAAAACGGAATGCCTGAAAGAAGTTTCCAAAGCGATTGACAGGATTATTTACTTCGCAGGTTTTTCCGATAAATGGATTCAGCTTATAAGTTCCGTAAACCCTGTCCAGGAAGGGTACTTTAATTTTTCCGTTCCCGAGCCCGTTGGTGTCGTCGGTGTGATACTTCCTGATGACCTCAGCTTTTTACCAATTGTATCAAGAATCCTCGCGGTAACCTGCTCAGGGAATTCGTGCGTTATATTAGCAAATGAAAAATTTCCTCTCCCGTCTTTAACTTTGTCAGAGGTTATTGCCGTAAGTGATATTCCGCCGGGAGTAATAAATATTCTTACGGGATATAAAAGTGAATTATCCTCACACCTCGCAGGACATTTTGATGTAAATGCCGTTGATTATTGCGTCTCAGGATTTGAAGATTCCGGTGAAAACAAAAAACTGGTTAAGGAACTGTGTTCAAATAATATTAAAAGATTTTGTGATTTTGGAGGTATTAAGCGCTGGAATTGGTATTCGGATGAACAAAATGAGAATTTCAAAGAGATTGAAAAATTCACGGAAATAAAAACTGTCTGGCAAACGGTTTAAAGAGACAGATAACCGTCTCTTAAATTTTATATTTGTAATTTTGAAATATTAATTGTAAATTTATAAATCATTAAACAAGTTGAAACCCGCGTTTAAAGTATGACTTAAATGCATTGCAGGGTTGTTTTTCTGCGGTGTATAGCGGAGGTTTGAATATTAAAAATTATTGCCCAATGAAAAAACTTATTGTTTCTTTATTTCTTCCGGCATTTTTGCTTCTGTCGTTTTGGTTTACTTCCTGCGATTCAAGCAATCCCGAGATTTACGTGACACGGGATACGGTTGTTATTGATGTTGATACTCTCGTTAAAGAGCAGAAAAAAGCAATGCGCGTAAAATTGAATCTGGTTATTCAGATTGCCGCTTTCAGTAACAGAATCCATGCAGAAGATTTTTCTGTCAAAGTAAAAGAGTCTTTAAATACATATCCCGAAATTAAAACGGATAATAATAATTTTTTCCTGGTTACTGTGGGTAGTTTTTCCGATAACAAGAAAGCGGAAGAATATTTGGTTTTTGTGAAATCACGGGGATTTAAAGACGCGTTTATTAAGAATTTTTAAATAAGATAATCATATATATAAATGGGAGTTATTATGTCTGACCTCAAATACGGGTTTTTATCTTTTCTTTTCATTGCCGCATTTCCCGTGTT
>JAPLFI010000251.1:18722-19553 GCA_026390755.1 Ignavibacteriota bacterium | reverse complement strand
GTGAAGTAACACTATGAATCTTTTTAACATAATTTAATTTGAGCGCTATCAACGAAGATACTCCTGCATTGCTTTCCGGCGGAGTATCAAACAAAATTCTCGAAAAATTAAAACTTCATAGAGGCGAAGAATCTTTAGCCGGAAGAAAATACTTTTTCTTTTTTCTTGTCCTATGGCTGCCGATGCTTATTTTGTCGTTTTATGAATCATCAACGTCCGGTATGCAGGTGAAAGTACCATTTCTTCAGGATTATCTTGTCTATGCTCGTTTTTTTGTGGCTTTGCCAATATTATTCGCTGCTGAAAGGATTGTAAAATTCCAGACCGATTATTCAATAAGGTATTTCATTGATTCGGGTATAATTGCCGATAACAATATCACAGATTACAGGTCAATATTGAATAAAGTATTAAAGTTAAAAAATTCAAGTTACACTGAATTCATAATACTTGCATTGGCATATTCGATGGTCATATTTCTCTGGAAAAAAGTCGGTCCCGGTGAAGCAGGTTCATCATGGACAGTCAGCACAGAACCCGGCGGAGGATTATCAGTAGCGGGATACTGGTATTTTTTTGTTGCCGCACCCGTTTTTCAGTTCTTTCTTTTATCTATGATATGGAAATTTATTCTCTGGTCGATATTCATGTGGAAAATTTCCAGAATGAAACTGAATCTTTACCCGACAAATCCGGATCTTTCGGCAGGGCTGGGATTTCTGGGATCCTCGCTCGTCGGGTTTTCTTTTCTCGGAGCCGCTCAGTCCGGCGTGGTTGCAGGAGAAATTGCCAACAGGATTGTTTATATGGGCGAAACATTGAAAGGGAACA
>JAPLFI010000251.1:0-18687 GCA_026390755.1 Ignavibacteriota bacterium | reverse complement strand
TAACAACCGTTGTATGTCTGACATTTTTATATTTGTTACCTTCTCTGTTTTTTTTGAGTAAACTTCTTCAGTCAAAACTTTCGGGGATACTCGAATACGGCGTTATTACATCAAGGCAGGCGAGCGCATTCTACAATAAATGGATTAAAGGCAGGAAAGCCATTCCCGAAGAATATCTTGACAGTCCGGATTTTTCTTCTCATACCGACTTAAATACTATTTTTGACATAATACAAAAGATGCGGTTTATTCCAGTAGAATTCCGTAAAATATTAGCTATGGTGTTGATTATTGCCGCACCGTTTCTGCCTCTGGCATTTTTAGCTTTTCCGCTGAGCGAGATAGTGGAATTCATATTTAAGATATTTCTGTAAATTATTTTTTTATGCATCATGAAAGAAATATTTGATTTAACAGTAAAATTATTTTTCCAGTTTGGCGAGGGAATTTCATTAATACTTGAAATAATATCGGTATTGTGCATAGCAGCAGGGATGGTTGTTTCATTGAATTTATTTCTTAAGCTAAAACAAAAATCAGTAACTCCTCTCCATAACAGGGTACGCGTTAAATTCGGCGGATGGCTGGCACTGGCACTGGAATTCCAGCTTGCTTCCGATATAGTAAAAACAACCGTAAATCCTACTTATGAAAATCTGATAATTGTGGGCTCTGTGGCATTAATAAGGACCTTTTTGAATTATTTCCTTAACAGGGAATTAAAGGAAGAAATGGAAGCTCAGAAGAAATCGGCTGAAACATTAATACAAAACAGTAATTAATTATATATTTAATTTATGAGCGAACAGGAAAATATAACTCAGAGTCCGGCGGAAAAAAATACCGAACTCGCGAAAGAGAGAAGTCATGCCGCCGCAGAGCGCACTATGATGGCTTGGATAAGGACGGCACTCTCATTAATCGGATTTGGTATAGGGATTTATGAAGTAGCGGATAAGACAGGCGGAACAGAAACATTCAAGAATTCAAAACTTGTCGGACTTTCTTTGATAATACTCGGAATAGTATCGGCGATTCTTGCCATAAGGGAAAATAAAATCAGCCATAGGAAACTCATGCGGCCTGTTTTTATATACGAAGACAGAACACCGCTCGGAGTTTATATAGGTTATGCATTGATAATTATTGCTGTTTTTTCGGCAATAAATATTATTTATAAATTTATTAATAATTAATATTACGCATGGCACATGGAATATAAAGGACAAAACCATCAGGGAAAATCTTTCAAAGGGCAGGACTTGCAAAATGCAGATTTCAGCGGTTCGGATTTACGCGGAGCAGATTTCTCGGGGGCATTGCTTAGAACTGCTGATTTTACGAACACAAAAACAGGTTTGAGAATTCCGGCATATATTCTCATTTTTGTATTCTCATTAATAATATCTTTACTCTCGGGATATATTGCAATGCTTACGGGCAGTACAAATCAGTTTCTGATTAATCATACGGACGGGAATTTAAGACTTGCCGGTTATATTACAACAGGTTTATTCATTTTGTTTGTTTTGCTCTCATTATGGAAAGGAGGGACTTTTACTCTGAAAATAGTTTTTCCGGTTATACTTCTGGTGCTTGTTCTCGGAGCAATACTTCGGCTTACCGGAGTAGCTACGGGTGTCGGACCATTCCAGAGCGCACTCGCTCTTTGCCTTCTTGTTCTAATGTTTTTCGTAGGCACGGTAGCAAGGGCAAGTGCCGGTGCTCTTTCATCAAATATCATATTTCTGTTTGTAGCCATGGGCGGTGCAATGTTCGGCAAGAGCATTGGTGGCGGAATCGGAACTGTAGTAATGGCATTAGCGTGTGCTGTAATAAGCAAGAGGGCACTGAAAGGGGCTAAAGGGTTCGAACTTTTAAAAACAATTTCACTTACTGTCAGCACGTATTTCGGAACTTCCTTCCGCCTGGCTGACCTGACAAATGCTGATTTCAGCAATTCAACAGTTATAAATACTGATTTCACCGACTCAAAAATGGAGGGTGTGAACTGGAAGAATGCAGTTAAAGTAAACACGTTAAATGACACTTAAAAAAAAGTTACTGATTGTTTTCACGTTCTTACAAAAGCGACCGGAGCAATATGCAACCTTTACCGCAGATACTGTAAATAAATATAATATTAATTTTTTAAAGAGTAATTTAATAGGCAGTAATCGATCGGATCACCCTCATTGCCTGTCGGTATTGCCTGTGCGTAATAAAGTACTGAAAATAATAGTATTAACGATAATACTTTTCACAGCATACGGAATAAATGCGCAGGAAATTGAACCGCGCAATTATTCATGTCTGCCTACGGGCGTCAACGCAGTTGTTGCTGCTTATTCGATTTCAGACGGAAATGTCGTCTCCGACGCTTCGTCACCGATACAGGGATTGTCTCTGACATCTCATTCATTATCGGCAGGTTATGTAAGAACATTCGGATTCTTTAATAAACTCGCGAGAGTCCAGGTTTCAATGCCGTACGTTTACCTGTCAGGTAACGCAAAACTCAACGGAAGAGATACGAGCGCTAGCAGGTCCGGATTAGCAGATTTAAGGGTTCGGTTTGAAGTTAATATATTCGGCACTCCCGCATTAGCCCCGAAGGAATTTCAGAGATTTAAAGAGGAAACCGTTCTGGGCGCCAGCATTGTAGTCTCCATGCCGACAGGGCAGTATTATAATGAAAAACTTATTAATATCGGCTCGAACAGATGGGGCTTTAAGCCGGAAATAGGTTTTTCACACAGATATAAATCCATATTTTTTGAAACATTCGCGGGCGTCTGGTTCTTTACGAGCAACAATGAATATCTAAAAACAAATATATTAAAGCAAGACCCGCTTTTCGTATTCCAGTGTCATATAGATTATTTATTCCCGTCAGGAATATGGATAGCGCTTAACGGTGGTTTTGCCAACGGCGGGGCGACATTGATGAACGAATACTACAGGGACGACCTGCAAAACAACATAAGAATTGGCGGAACATTCTCAGCTCCTCTCGGGAAAAATCATTCAATCAAGGTTGTTGCTCATACAGCGGCATTAACGAAAGCCGGGGGAAGTTACAGTATCTTATCACTGGCATATCAGTATGTATGGCTTTAAACATAAAACCCTGTTCATTAAGCAAAGACCCCGGACCGATAAGAGCCTCCATTATAGCGCATCGGCCACAAACGGCTGGTACACTGAAATTGGTTTCGGAGTCGCCAATCTGATGGATGTCGGTTATCTCCGCATGGGTTTTCGCATGAGTAATTTTGTAAATAATAACAATTCATTCCTTGCTTTTGACATGGGATTATAAAACCATTTTATTTATTTTAAACTAATTTTCTAAAACAAAAAATAACATTATGAAAATCACAATTACAAAGTATTTTGCAATTCTTTTCTTGGTTTTTATAGCGGGTATTTCCAATGCACAGAACATCAGGATTAATCTGTACTCGGCTTATACATTCGACGATGAAATTTCAGCCGTAACGAACGGCAATTATTCTTTCTCGGGAACAATGAAAGGCGGATATCAGTGGGGAGCAGGAGTGGAATTCTTACTCCAGAAAACTTACGGACTTGAACTGCTTTATTTCAGACAGGATACAGATTTTCCTGTCAATTACAGCAGAACAACAGGCTTCGATTCTACGAAGATTTTTGGATTAGGCGGGAATTTTATTATGCTTGCGGGAAATAAGTACCTTCCTATACCGCATTCAGTTGTAATGCCTTACGGAGGTTTTATGCTTGGCATGTCTATATTCAATAACAAGGATCCTCTTCCGGGTGGAGAAACTTCGAGCACAAATTTCGCGTGGGGACTAAGAGGCGGCGTGTTTATTAATGCGTCAAAGAATGTAGGCGTAAAACTGCACGCACAGTTATTATCGGCTGTACAGTCTTTCGGAACCGGCATGTATTATGGAACAGGTGCAGCACCTGTGGCAGTGACCACCGGTTCATCAATGCTTCAGTTCGGTCTGGGCGGCGCTCTGGTCATTGGTTTAGGTAAGTAATAGAAAGAGGAATACTTTACTTTTTTATAATAAGATTACCTGCAAAACGGTAAATGTTGAATTAAAATACTAATACAATGAGACTAATATTACTTTATCTCTTGTCTTTTCTGTTCCTGCTCGGCGCCGGCGTTAATGCCCAGACGGAATCCGAAAGCGATATTATAAACCAGCCCATGATAGGAATTACAGGAGGCCTGACTCTTAACTCATTTTCCGGAGATGCGCCTAAGAATTTCGGTTATTCAGGTACTGCCAAGTTTACATTCGGGCTTAACGGGGAGATTCCAATCGGCAAGGGAATAAAGATAGGACTTCAGCCGCGTTACCTGCAGAGCGGCACGAAACTGGTCTATGATGCGGGAAAAGATGTTTACATAGATTCACTTCAGGCAGACCTGAATTATATTAGCGTTCCTGTATTTATCAAGGTGCTGGCATTCAATAATGTGACATATTTCACAAGTGGAGTTGACCTGGGTTTCCTTATGAAAGCCAATATGAAAACCATTCAGAACGATACTACACCCGATAAGGATATCTCTTCTTCCATACAGAAATTTAACCTTCAGGTATTTTTCGGAGCGGGCGTCAGGTTCAGAATCGGATTGCCGGAACTGAACATCGAAGCACGCTACTCAGTCGGTTTTACAAACGCATACAACGGAGAAAATGCCACGGTCACAAGTTTCCCGGCAAGGTTTACGCTTGGCGGGTTTCAGCTTCTCGCAAACATAAATTTTCCGCTAACAAAATCAGCTAAGGGGAGATGAAAATGAAAAGAATAAAATTCAAAATATTTGCTTCGGGTTGTTTCACTGCTTTAGCGGTGACGCTTTGCTTGTTTACTCTGACTGTTATCAGCGGACATACACAGACAAAAACATCGGAAAATACAAGGGACAGTGTTCTGAGGATTCCCAAGCCGCATCTGAACGGACATAAATTTATCACAAATCAGCTTGTGAAAGAACCGTTTGTAACAACGAATGTCCGCTCTACTATCGGCATAGGTCAAACGTTGGACTTCCAGACCCCTGTTTTAGTAATTAACGGAAAATCACTCATTGCTTTAAAAGGCAACATGCTTTTCACAACCCTCGATTTTGAATACCAGCAGGCAATAAGGGACTGGCTCGCATTTTCCGGCAGATTTCAGGTAGCGGGGCGTATTGGAACCGAAATGCAGGCAATATTAACAAGCGGAGTTAACGTAGCTTCCGGACTCGAATTAGGATGGCTTGTTAAACTGATGGAAACAAGGAATATGGCGCTTTCGGGAAATATTAAAGTTACCAGTCAGTCGGCGACAATGATAAACCTATACGATTTTGTACAAGGAGTTATCGACAGCGGTAAAATTACACCGGATAATAAAATTATCAAATCCAGTCCTTTAACGAGAGTATTCGGAGGTGCGCGGTACGCTTATGCTTTTAATAAAGTATTCGGTGCGAACGTAATATTTGAAATCGGCTACGGCTCGTCTGTTGACCGGACAAAAGGGCAGGAATGGGTTACTAATCTCGGTATAGGTTTTGATGCCGATATTATGCCTGTTACAGGTGTTCCTTTCGGATTCGGTATTGCTTACTACAATACGAATTATCAATATTCGGAAGAAGTTATCGGACGTCCGCAAACTGCGCTTTTCCAAATTAATTATACAGGAAGGGATGATTTTGATATAGGACTTATTCTTAATTATCAGTGGTACGTGGAAAGCAGGTTTAATAATACTATCAAATTCGTTAATGCTCTGCTGAATATGAAGTACTACTTCTGACCAGAATTTATCCGGTTAATAAAAAATTACCGTTTATGTAATGGTCGTCAAAATACCTGTATCCGAGCCGCAGTGAAAATGTTTCGTTAAAGCTGTATCCTGCCGCAATGTAAGACTGAAAAGCAAGTTTAGATACCAGACCTAATCCCCCGATGTCCATGTATCCTTATGATTATGGTGCCGAAGATGAGCAAGTTCATGCACAACTACATAATCGAGAATTTCGAGCGGAACCAAAATTAAACGCCAATTAATTTTATCCGGCTAAAAATTTCTCGGCATTGATTACATCTTCTTCGCTTCCTATAAACAAAGGCACTCTCTGATGAAGTCCTACAGGCGTTATATCGAGAATTCGCTGTTTACCGTCGGTTGCCCGTCCCCCTGCCTCTTCAGCTATAAACGCCAGAGGATTTGCTTCGTACATCAGACGTAATTTTCCGCTCTTATTTTTCCTGTCAGCCGGATACATGAAAATTCCGCCGTAGAGAAGATTGCGATGGAAATCCGCTACGAGCGAGCCGACATACCGGGACGAATATGGGCGTTCGGTTTTAATGTCGTCAGACTTCAAATAATCAATATAATTCTGCATTCCCTTCGACCACTTTACATAATTACCCTCATTCGCAGAATAAATCTTGGATTTTTTTGGAATCTGCATATTCTCATAAGACAGCAGAAACTCACCTACAGACGGGTCAAGTGTGAATCCATGGACACCGCTGCCGGCAGTATATACGAGTATGGTGCTTGAACCGTAAACCACGTAACCCGCGGCAACCTGATTATAACCATGCTGAAGACAATCTTCGATAGTTCCCGGACCTCTTGCTGATATGCGGCGATAAATAGAAAATATTGTGCCAATGGATATATTCGCGTCAATATTTGAAGAGCCGTCAAGAGGGTCGAAATGACAGATGTATTTATGTGAATAATCCGTGTAAACCTCGTCTATAGGCACA
Organism: Ignavibacteriota bacterium; assembly: GCA_026390755.1. Classification (GTDB taxonomy): domain Bacteria; phylum Bacteroidota; class Ignavibacteria; order Tepidaquicellales; family Tepidaquicellaceae; genus JAPLFI01. Next base: position 11,902 of record JAPLFI010000251.1, on the reverse strand, counting down.
AATGATTCTTCTTCTTCCGAGCATACGGCGCATGTATGTCCCCCCATACGCATCGCATGTGTCAGGATTTCGTTGGCATATACGTCGAGCTTTTTAACTTCTTCGTCCTGAACGTTTTTTGTTCCCGTAAACCCGATAATATCAATTAAACCGGCGCGGTTTACTTCAAGTGATACTACTTTGCATGCAAGGGCAATATCATTGATAAGGTCAGAAAGCTGTCCCGTAGCCTCGGGAAATTTCCGTTCCTGCTCAATAATGTGACGATAGAAAGTTTCAAATTTTTTAATCATGGCTGTATGTTTTTGTTATTGAATTATTCGGACATTTAGATAATAGCGCCGACTGCATCTTTAATTTTCTCGACGCCGATAATTTCTATCTTATATTTTTTATGGTTAATGTTTTTCAGGTTATTCCGCGGAAGTACTATCTTTTTGAATCCTAGTTTTTCCGCTTCATTTACTCGTTTTTCAATATGTGAAATTGTCCTTATTTCGCCTGCGAGACCTACTTCGCCGATGACTACAGTTTCAGAGTCAACCGGTATATCCCTGAACGATGAATAAATGCACATAGCGGCGGCAAGGTCAACCGCTGGTTCATCTATCTTGACACCGCCAGCGATATTAAGAAAGATATCATACTTGTTGAGATTAATTCCGAGTTTTTTCTCGAGAACTGCCACGATAATATTTGTCCGCTTGTAATCAAAACCCATAGACGTGCGCTGTGGTATTCCGTAAGAAGAATGGGTAACCAATGACTGAACTTCAACGAGAATAGGCCGCGTTCCCTCAATTGCAGAAGAAATAACACATCCTGACGCGCCGTAATTTCGCTGGGACAGGAAAACTTCACTTGGATTTGTAACTTCCTGCAGTCCCTTTTCTGTCATCTCAAATATTCCGATTTCATTTGTCGAGCCAAACCTGTTCTTGATTCCGCGCAGAACACGGTAGAAATGAGTGCGTTCGCCCTCGAACTGCAGAACAACATCTACCATGTGTTCAATTACCTTCGGTCCTGCAATTGTTCCGTCTTTCGTAATATGTCCGACAAGGAATACCGGTATGCCGGTTGACTTAGCAATTCTAATGAGCATTGCCGTGGATTCGCGGAGCTGGGATACAGTTCCCGGCGAACTTTCCAGCTCGGGTATATAAATAGTCTGTACCGAATCAACAATAATAATATCGGGCTTGCCTGATTCGATTACGGATGCGACCGTGTCGAGATTTGTTTCCGAGAGTATATAGAAATTCTCAAGCTTAAACCCGAGTCTGTCTGCCCGCATTTTAATTTGAGATGCCGATTCTTCTCCCGAGACATACAAGAATTTCTTATTCTTCACTTTACCGGCTATCTGAAGCATCAGTGTTGACTTACCGATACCGGGGTCGCCGCCGATGAGTATTACCGAGCCGGTAACAATACCGCCGCCAAGCACTCTGTCGAGTTCTTCTATACCGGTACTGAATCTGTTTTTGCCGTCTTCATTGGAAACTTCGGATATCAGTTTCATATTCGCAGCAGCAGAGTGTGATTTTGCAGTTGTTTTTCGTTCTTCCCGCCGTTTTGAACTTTCGACCACTGTCTCGGTAAAAGTATTCCATGCTTCGCACGAGGGGCATTTCCCAATCCAGCGGGGCGAGGAATAGCCGCAAGCCGAGCAAACGTAATTCACTTTGAGTTTCGATAACATACTTCAATAATAAAAAAAATAATTAATAATTGATAATTAATAATAACCCCTAATTTTTCCGGACACGGAACGAAAAATGAGAATAATAATTTGCTTTACATTTAATATTGAAAGGAATATGTTTAAGTAAATATATTATTTAAAATGCGGGTTTCAACATATATAAAAGCCGGGGTATTATTATTGTTTTCTGCGTGTACAATTAACGCTCAGGATTCGATAAATATTACGAGGCAGGATACATTAAAAAAAATTACAAAGAAAAAAATTGTTTACACAAAAACCGAACCTCGCTCAAGCTGGGGTGTATCTGTTATGTACGGAGAGAATGGATTCGGATTGACGGGTACTATATACAGTAGCATTGGCAGGACATCTGATTTATTTTTCTCTTTATCGTTTTCCGGAGTGTCGGACGCAAATGAAGTTGAATATGTTGACTATTACGGTAATGTTTATATAAGCAATAAAGCGTACAGAGTTTTCAGCATTCCTCTTAGTTTCGGACTGAAGAAATATGTATTTCATGACGATATCGAAGGAAATTTAAAACCGTTTTTTACAATAGGTGTGGCGCCTACTTTGCTGCTGTCAACTCCTTTTGATAAAAACTACTTTAAAGCATTCGGTTATACGCAGGCGGATTTTGCCGTCGGTCCTTTTGCGGGAATAGGAATGGAGTATATTGAAACACAGAGTATGGGACTGAGCATTAATCTCAGATATTACTATCTGCCGGTTATTTCAGACGGAGTATCGAGTTTGAAGGATAAGCCGATTACCAATGTGGGCGGAGTGCAGTTGTCATTCGGGTTTAATTTTCAGCATTAAAAACTTGCACCTCCATGTTCTCTGTACCTCTCTGTGGTAAGTACTTATAATAATTTTTCGAAATCTGTTTCGGAAATTATTTTAACGCCGAGTTTTCGTGCTTTATCAAGTTTCGAGCCGGCTTCTTCACCCGCCAGTATATAATCTGTTTTTTTACTGACTGATGCAGAAACTCGTCCGCCGAGTTTTTCAATTATTTCACCAGCTTCGGTTCTTGTATATTTACCAAGTGTGCCTGTTAATACAAATATTTTCCCTTTGAAGTTTTCGTTTTCAGAAACGGAACCGGATTTCGAAATTTCAAACTTTAATCCTGATGCACGGAGTTTCTCTATCAGTTTTTTACCTTTTTCGTCTCTGAAAAATTTAAACAGGCTTTCCGCAATAGCGGGACCAATCTCATAAATATCGTCAATTTCATCCGCTGCAGCAGTAGATAACTTATCAATCGAGCCAAAATGATTTGCAATCAGTTTTGCCGTTCGCTCTCCTATATGTTTTATACCGATAGCGAAAAGAACTTTCTCGAAAGGTTTGTCTTTTGAGGATTCAATCGCCGAAAGTATATTCTCCACACTTTTCGTGCCAAAACGCTCGAGTATAATTAAATCTTCACGCCGGTTTTTCAGATTATAAAGGTCAGTAAAGTCTTTAATAAATCCTTTCTGAAGAAGTATTTCGACAATGCTTGTGCCCAGCCCTTCAATATCCATCGCATCACGCCGGACAAAATGCTCAATTCGCCCCTGAATCTGAGCTGTGCAGAAATAATTTGGACAGTATATATTTGCTTCTCCTTCGGGTTTATCAGTTTTTTCACCGCAGACCGGACATAGTTCCGGTTCGGGAAAGGGCACCGAATTATTTTGCCGTTTATCCAACAGGACTTCTAAAATTTTCGGAATTACGTCGCCGCCTTTTTCTATCTTTACGAAATCTCCGACACGTATATCTTTCCTGCGGATTTCATCAAAGTTATGAAGTGTCGCGCGGGAAATTGTAGAGCCGGCAAGAAAAACGGGCTCAAGTTCCGCAACCGGGGTGATAATCCCTGTGCGGCCTACCTGTAGAGTGATACTGTTTAAGCGTGTGGTTTTTTCCTTTGCCTTAAATTTATATGCAATTGCCCAGCGGGGCGACTTTGCTGAATTTCCGATTGATTCCTGCTGAGATAAAGAATTTACTTTAATAACCACGCCGTCAATTTCATAAAGGAGCGTATCGCGGATTTCCTCTATTTCATCGCAGAAATTCTTTACTTCGTCTATTGTACCGGCAATCCGCGAAAAGCCGTTTACAGGAAATTTAAGTTCTTTTAATATTGTCAGATTTTCGAAATGGGAATTAAGCTTAGCCTCATTAAAAAGTTCTGCCGAGCGCATGGAATAAACAAATATATTGAGCGGACGCGAGGCAACAACGCGGGAATCTTTCAGTTTCATAGTGCCGGCGGCTGTATTACGTGCATTTAAAAAAAGTTTTCCGCCGCGGTTTGACTGCCCGCTGTTAATACTTAAAAAGTCGTCTTTTTTTATGAACACTTCTCCGCGAACTTCAAAGTTTTTATATACATCCGAATTTATTGAAAGCGGAATAGATTTAATTGTTTTTAAATTGTTCGTAACATTATCACCTTTTATGCCGTCTCCGCGCGTAGCGCCGCGCGTGAATGCTCCGTTTTCATAAGTTAAAGATACGGCAAGTCCGTCAAATTTAAGCTCGCATACGTATTCGTATTTCTGACCGTTTAATAAAGACTGTACACGTTTATCGAAATCCGACAGGTCATCGAAGTTATAAGAATTCGCAAGAGACAGCATTGGAACCGAATGAATCACAACACTGAATTTTTTTGTTGGCTCTCCCGAGACTCTGCGCGTCGGTGAATCAGGTGAGGCATATTGAGGGTTTTCTTTCTCGAGTTTCTCAAGCTCTTTCATCAGCATATCGTAAGTCTGGTCATCGAGGTCAGGCTCTGCAGTGACATAGTACTTATAATCGGCGTCTGATATTTTTTCTTTCAGTTCTGTTATTCTTTTCAGGACGTCCCGGGGCATGATAAAGTGTTAAGTGTTAAGTGTTAAGTGTTAAGTGTTAAGTTAACTCATTAATAAAAATATTATTTTTCGATTCCCTGACGGGTGATTTTCAGAAATTTGACATTGTCGTCTGCTATCTTAATTTGCTTACCGTTCAGAAAAAGTATAAACGACTTTGTATTCTTTGATGAAATCAGAAAACAGTTTTTCGCCGTGTAGCTTGCCGAATCTCCTTCATTAAACCTTTCAGACCAAAGATTTCGGGTAAGCACCGTGTCTGTATATATGTTTATCGCGCCGCGCCCTATGCCGCGAAGCTGGAGTATGATAGAATCATTTTCCGATTTCTTTATAGAGTCCGCAAGATAAACCGCTTTATTAATGGAATCTTTTATTTCTTCTTCGGAACGTTTCCCGAGAATTTTCTTTTCGTTTTCTTTTACGATATCATCAAAGTTCTGACGGACAATTTCAACGTCGGAACCGCTCTTCTGAAGAAATATGGTTTTCACAAGAAGATATACCCCTAAACAAAGAAGAATTAAAACCAGTCCGATTCCGATATTTTTAAATAAAGATGCGGATAAACGGAAACCGGATTCTTCCTCCGCCGAAATACCGGCGTTGTTTGTTTCAAGTTTAATTTTTTTTGAATTAGAAAAACTCTTTCTCTCTGGTAATCCGTTTTCTTGTTTTTTTGATGCCGGCTCGGGAGTTACTGATTCTGAATGTTCAGTTCGTTCAAACGACGAGCTTAAATCTCTGCCCGAAGTAAAAACAATACCGGAATCTTCATCCGAAGGAGGAGGCACCGTAAGCGGCTCGGGAGTATCGTCCGGTCGGGAAGTATATTTACCGCTTTTTGCGAGTTCATAATTGTACAGAACTTCGTCCGGATTCAAACCGATCGTTTTCGCGTATTGCTTAATAAACGCCCTGACATAAGTAGCATTATAAAAAGTAAAATTCCCGCTTTCCATTTTCTCTAACAAGGAAACATGAATCCGGGTCTTATTAGAAACATCGCTTAGTGTTATATTTCGTCTTTCTCTGGCTTTGCGCAAGTCAGCGGCATACTTCTTTAGCATTCGGATGTTAATTTAAATTCATTGCTCAAGTTATTATATTTAAAGGAAAGTTAAAAGATACGATTTTTTGACCTTGCAAGCGAATAAATGTTGAAATTTGATATAAATAAACATATTTTTCACAATATATGGAATACGGATATTTAAAAGAGAACTTAGACGAGCTGAAAACTGATATAATTAATGTATGCAAAAACGCGGGCAGAGATTATAATAGTGTTAAACTTGTAGCCGTAAGTAAAACATTTTCTCCGGAAATTATTAATGAAGTTTACAATCTGGGACTGGAAGACTTTGGCGAGAACAAAGTTCAGGAGCTGAAAGATAAGCAGACAGCGCTTTCCGGACTGCCGCTGAAATGGCACCTTGTCGGGCATTTGCAGACAAACAAGGTTAAATATATAGCTGATTTTGTTTCACTGATACACTCGGTTGACAGTTTCAAACTTGCTCTCGAAATACAAAGATATGCGGAATTAAAAGACCGGATGATTGATATACTCGTTCAGGTTAATACAAGCGGCGAGGACCAAAAGTCCGGTCTGCAATCTGATGATACGGCACGGGTCTGCGCGGAAATTTCTACACTGGACAGATTGCGCCTAAAAGGACTTATGACAATCGGAATGTTTACAAGCGACGAGGATGAGATAAGGAGCAATTTCAGACTGTTAAGAAATTTGTTTGAAGATTTAAAACAGAAACATAATAGTTTCGAACATCTTTCAATGGGTATGACATCAGATTACAGAATAGCTGTTGAAGAAGGAGCAACAATACTCAGAATCGGGAGCGCAATATTCGGCAGACGGGTACCGCCATCGCGGCAGTGAATTTATGAATAAAAGCGAAAAACATTCGCTACAGATTAACACAGATTAAAAATAATTTAAGAATAAGAACTAAGAGCGTCAGACACAAATTGTTGCGAATTTTTAAAACTAAACAATATAATCATGATAATTTCTTCAAAGGACATTAAAAAAAGGGATTTCAAGAAAGCAATTCGCGGATTTGACACCGATGAAGTTGAAGCTTTCCTTGAAACAGTCAGTTCTCATTACGAAAAACTGGCAACTGAAAATAAGAGTCTTAATGAAAGGATAAAATCTCTTCTGTCGGATATAGATATATACAAAGAAAATGAGACCAACCTGCAGAGAGCGATAATAAAAGCGCAGAACCTCGGAGAAGAGATAATTCAAAACTCAAAAAAAAGAGCGGAAATTATTATCAGAACAGCAGAGCTTGATGCGCGCAGGTTAAAACAGGATTTGGAAGACGAAATTATCGGCAAGAAACACGAGCTGGATGAAATTAAACAAAAAAACGAGAAAACATTTGACGACGTCCGCCATTTTCTGTCGGAAAAACTGAACGACCTCGAAGATTTTATTAAAAACCGCAAGATATTGAAAATGGATTTGACACAAATACGCATCAAGGACGTAGATACCGAAGAAACAACGGAAAGAGCCCCCGAGGAAGAAAGGGAACAGACAGAAAAACCGATGAAGAAAGTTTACCTGAATCCGCAATCTGCTAACACCAGATCTTTTGATGACAGTTTTGAAATTAAGTGATAAAAATGAAGACACAATATAAAACAGCATTCGACTACATAAGAAGCAAGACCAGGGAAAAATGCGAAGTAGGAATCATACTGGGAACAGGTTTAGGCGGGCTTGTTAAACACATAACAAAAAGCTGTTCCATAGATTACAAGGATATTCCCAACTTTCCGGTTTCAACCGTAGAATCTCACACAGGAACTTTAATTTTCGGAAAGTTATCAGGAAGGAACATTGTAGCGATGCAGGGACGGTTTCACTATTACGAGGGATACTCTCACGACAGGATAGTTTTCCCGGTACATATACTGAAACTTTTAGGTGTAAAATATATAATAGTTTCAAATGCTTGCGGCGCAATAAATCCAAAACTGCGCAAGACCGATTTAGTTATTATGTCATCTCATATAAATCTCCATTTTTCAAGCCCGCTGATTTCGTCTGCGGGAATGAACGGCGGACACGGTCCCGGAGGCATTAGTAAATCAACTTCGGCAAAGAAAGCTCAGTACTTTTATGACAAAGACCTCATTGAACTTGCCGAGCAGACGGCGCTTGAAAACAAAATAGATATTAAGAAGGGAACTTACGCTTCGGTTCAGGGACCCAATCTGGAAACAAAAGCCGAATACAGTATGCTGAAGGTATTAGCGGCAGATGTAGTGGGAATGTCAACAATTCCGGAAGTTCTCACAGCAAAGGAACTCGGAATAAGGACTTTCGGATTGTCTATTGTTACCGATGAAGGATTTCCTGATACACTTAAAGTGGCAGAGTTAAAACATATTCTTGAATCGGCGGCTATAGCCGAGCCGAATATGGTATTATTGATAAAGAAACTTGTATCAAAGTTATAACTTTTTTTTATTTACCTAACTTATTAAAATAATGACTGAACAAAGAAAAAAAATTTTAGAATCCGTAAAAGAAATCAGAAAACGCATACCCGTTAAATTAAAGCCCAAGGTTGCGCTTATAACTGAAGAGCACTATACACTCCCATATAACGTGAGTGTGCTCGGTAAGATTGATTTCGCGGATATACCGCCTGCATTTGAGAAAAACGGTGCAACAACGGGCAAGTTATACTTTGGACGAGCGGGAAACCGGGATATCCTTATATTGAAAGGAAGATTCCATTATTACGAAGGGGTTTCAATGAGAGATATTGCCCATCCTGTATATGTATTGAAATATCTCGGTATTGAGAAGATACTCGCAATTGACGAAGTCGCGCATTTGAATCCGAGATTTGAGCAGGGCGAACTGACTTTGATTTACGACCACATAAACCTTATGGGTAATAATCCGCTTATCGGAGAGAACGATGAAGAGCTTGGAATAAGATTTCCTGATATGAGCAACGCTTATGATAAAAAACTCTATGGAAAGATTTACAAAGTATTTCAGGATAACAAAGTTAAGATAAACGAATCCGTTTACCTCGGCATTATCGGACCCGAAAGCGAAACAGAAGCTGAGGCTAGATTTTACAGGGATATAGGCGCAGATGCGCTCGGATACTCTCTCGCTCCGGAAGATATTACTGCCGTTCACGCCCGTATAAAATTCGCCGCTATAGGGCTTATTACCAGAGAACTATCGGCTGATAAGATGCTTGAAGATAAGAGAAGTGAAGAAGAAAAGATAAAAGAATCAGTATCCAACAGAAAATTCGCGCAGGGCGAGCTTAATAAAATATTAGTACAGATAATAAAAAGCTTATAAAACGCCGGAAAAAATAACGGCTGTCACGGTTAAATATTTCCGCAATTAAATTTGTTTATGAAAAAAATACTGTTAAAAGTAATAATAATTCTTATTGCCTTTTATTCCGGAGCGTTTGCTCAATATGATACACTGGTGGTAGAAGCTCAGAGCTTAACCGAAGCAGACGCTTCAATAAAAGAATATATAAAGGACCGCTTCCCTATTATTTCAGATAAACTGCTGGATAAAATCGCTTCGAAAAAATTTACGGAAATATCCGATAAACCAGGTCTGGACAGTATCGCGGCGTTTTACAACGTGAAATATCCCGTACCGTCCAACTTCCTGCTTGATACGGTGAAAATACTCTGGGAACTGAATATTCCGGAGTTCAGGTCGCATTTATTTCAGTTATACGGAAAAGACACTATTTACATTGATACATGGAATAACGTTTTAGGCACGGCGGCAACCAAAACTTATGCAGGATACTTTGAAGCATTCAGAATCAGAAACTGGCCGACATGGAAAGACCCCGAGAAAGGAAAAGAACAATTACCGGCAACACCGCCCGGACCGAATAACCCGCTCGGACTATTTGTAGTTCATTACGACGAAAACTCTCTCAGATATTTTCACGGTACAAATAAAAATTATCTGATTTACTCAAAAATGAGGAATCTCTCGCATGGATGTGTCAGGAACGATAACGCTAATATTGCCAGGATGAAAGAATTCATACTGAAACGCGTTATCAAATCCAAAGATTTAACTTCATGGATGGACAGTAAAAAATCTATGACGTACGACTTGGAAACGCCGGATAAGTTTCCTGTAAGGATAATTTATAAAACTTTCACGATAGATAAAGACGACAAAGGTGCATTCGTCGAATTGTACAAAGATATTTACGGATACAAAAATGAGCGGAATATTGACGCAAAATGGAACGAGGAGTCGCTTATAACATTAACCACAAAAGAAAATATAATTGCCGGGTTAAAGAAGAAACTTAAAGATGTAACACCCGAGAAAATTGGCAGGCTTGCGGACTATATTATCTCGAACTGTGATGAATATGAAAGATACTATATAGACGATATGCCCGAAGGTAATTAGAGGTATTTAATTTAGAAACTCTCGTCCCGCCATTTTTTAATACGCCATTTATCATCCGGAGTGATGCGAAACAGATTCATATCCGCAAACCCGTAAAGCCGTATAATATTACTGGGATTGAATGTTATCGTTAAATTAAATGACCTCTTTACGTTAACGTTAATGCTGTCTCCCGCCTGAACGACAATGTTATTCCATATTATTTCAAGCTTCTGCGCGTTCTGAAACAGTCCGTTAGTTGTTTTCATCTCAACAGGTTTATCCCATGTAACATCAAAACCTGTCTCATAATCACGGTAAATAAAAAGAAAATTATCCGTCAGCAGTCCGCTGTAAACGGAAGTATCCTTGAAAGTATAAGCATATTTAAAGTTTTGGAAAACACCGTCAATCGTCATTTGATCCGTAATGATTGAAACGGACGGTGTTTCATCGAGTTTCGGAGAAAACAGATTATCGCATGATTGTACTGATATCATAACGGTAAGAAAAACCGTAAGCAGGATTGCAATATATATACGGCGCCGGTACAAATTAATTACTAAAATTAGCTTTCAAAACAGACCATGTTGTATCACCGGAATTCGCCTTTATGTCAATCCACCTGTGAAGCGACCACAGATTGCGCGAATCAGTCCCGAGTATCAGACGAATTTTCCCTGTAAGCGATTTCGCCACAGTTGTCTTCTGGTGATCGAAATGCAAAAGATAATCGGCGTCATACACGGCAGTATCGCCGAACGTGTTGAGCGTGGGATTGGAAAAAAACAGGTTGGAATTCGACTCCGGATTAGTCAGGGAAATCAGGCTTGTGTAATATGTCTTTTCGTTCTGCATACTCCATAACCTGAAAATCGGATACTGAATCTGTGAAGATACGTCTGCCGTATATAAATACCTGCGCGAAGAATAGCCTGTATCAACAAAACACTGAAGATAATTGTTTATATCCCGTTCAATTATGCTGTACTGCAGATTAATGATTACAAGATCGGGAGATGTCGGCGGTACAAAAGTTGTCCGGGAAGTAACCGGATCTTCAACGTCGCGTAAGCCGCATCCGCTGATACAAAAAGTCTGAATTAATATCAGGAGTATTACGGGCAATGTAATAACTGCAGAACTTTTTAATATGTCAGTTTTTTCCGGCAAAGATTATTAATCGTTTAGAATTTTTTCTGTTGAACGGATTTCCGAAACAGTCACCGTAAACAGCGCGGACAGAAAAACCGAGAGATTTCATAGAATTAATAATTATATCGTAATCATAAAGTTTAATTCTTTCCGTGTATTTTCTTCCGGCGATACGGATATCTTTGAATACGAAATTATTTTCTATGCGGCGGTTCTGTATTACTTTTTTTCCGTTAATTGAACTTTCGGTACGGGGCACGAGATTTCTCCGGAGATAATTTTCGTTAAGAAAATCAAATACAAAATATCCGTTTTTTCTGAGCGAACGCGCAATATTTGAAAAAACACCGAAATTTTCTTCGTCAGACTCAAAATAACCAAAGCTCGAGAATATATTTATTGCAATATCAAATTTTACACTGAAAGCAAAATTTTTCATATCTCGTATGAGGAATTTGGCTCTGAGATTTTTCTCTGCGGTAAGGTTAATGTTCTTCTTCGCCTGTGATATCAGGAAATGTGAAAGGTCTAATCCGGTTACATCATATCCCCGCCTCGCGAGGACTATAGAATGCCGCCCTGCGCCGCAACAAACATCAAGAACCCTTGAATCGGTTGGTTTTGGCACTTCCCTCTGTATAAGATTAACCATATCTTCCGCTTCTTTATCACTGCGATGACTGTAAAGGTTGAGATAATCTGCCG
>JAPLFI010000397.1 GCA_026390755.1 Ignavibacteriota bacterium | reverse complement strand
TAGGCGTCCACGTATCAGCAGCGGGGTCATAAATTCCGCCTGTATTGTAATAAACTGTATTCGCGTATCCGCCCCATATAATCATTTTACTGCCGGTCCAGACAGCTGTCTGCCATATTCTGCCGGCCGGAGCGTTATTGGTTGAAATAGGCGTCCAGGTGTCTCCTGCCGGGTCGTAAATTGCGCCTGTGTTATAATAGTTTATGTTTGAGGAGGGATCATATAGTCCTCCCGTATTTAAATAGCTTCCGTTATATCCCCCCCAGACAATCATTTTACTGCCCGTCCAGATTGCCGAAGGGTAATTTCCGCCGGAAGGGGAATTTGCGGTGGCCGTAGGCGTCCACGTATCCAAAGCGGGATCGTATACGCCTCCCGTACTTAAATAACTGCCGTTTAAATTTCCGCCCCACACAACCATTTTTGTACCTGTCCAGACCCCGATATGCGCCAGACGTGATGCCGGTGCGTTCGTTAAGGATGTCGGAGTCCATGTATCAGACGAATAGTTGTAAACTCCTCCTGAATTGGTTGATAATCCTGTACCTTCGGCTCCGCCCCAAATAATCAGGCTTGTTCCCGACCAGACCGCCGAGTGACGCTCACGGGCAGATGGCGCGTTTGTTGTTGAAGTTGCAGTCCAGGATTCCTGAGAAAAACAATTTTTAATTAGCAGTGAGTAACCCACGGGGGTCGGGGCAAGTTGAGTAATGAGTAGTGCGAGAACTAAAAAAAAATATTTTATTTTTTTTGAAGAGTCGGAAAAATTATTAACACTCGTCATATTTGTTATTTTTTTGATTTATTTAAAATAGTTATAAATTTAAATTTTGTATATACACCAAAATGTGTTTTAAATGAATTGAGAACATTTTTAAAAAGAACATCATGGAATAAGAATATATCTACTTCGTGAACTAAGTGGTTCATTTTTTATTTAATCAGTAGAAGGTTTTTGCATCTGTAAAATCTCCTGTCGAAAACCGATAAAAATATGTTCCTGATGATAAATTACTTCCGTCGAATTCCACTTCATAACTCCCCGCCGCCTGCCTCTCATTCACCAGTATTTCAACCTCCCGCCCCATAATGTCATACACCGCCAGTCTCACAACCCCGGCCCTCGGCAATTCATATCGTATTCTCGTCACCGGATTAAACGGATTTGGATAGTTCTGGGATAAATAATAAATATCCGGGATTTTACGGGAAATATTATTTACAAATACATTCCCTCCGTTTGTAGTCCGGTAAATAATTTCGACATTATTATATCCCGGAGGTGTATTACCTCCTACAGTCCATCCTGTTTGAGAATTGACAAAATAAATCGAATGTAAATCTTCAGTAATTCCGCTTATCTGAAAATACCAGTTTGTTCCCGCATTTGTTGTTTTTAAAATTGTACCTGCCCTGCCGGCAGTCCAACCGGTATTATCATTAATGAATTTAACACTTTGTAAATAGTTTCCTTGCGGCAACGGATTCTGCCAGACCCATTGGCTCTGACAATTACGAATTAAGAATGTAGAATTGAATACTAAGATAGCAGAAATTATGAAAAGTAATTTGAAAATTATTTTTTTCACAATACTTATTGTTTAGGTTTATTGCCTTCTTACGGAATATACATCTGTAATGAGCAATAAAAAATGCAAATTTCTCAGTAAATCACAGCATCTCTATCGCTTTCCTCTTCAGCTCATTAGCCGTGTGGATGTATTGTATTGTCGTCGATACACTAATTTATAAATTGTGTCTCAGACCGACAGCGATTCTGAAATATTCGCTTTCACGTTTGAGTGTATTCGCATGCCTGCCGGGCAGTAATATATTATATCCGGGATTTATCTCTAATGTTAAATCTTTATTGATTGGAGTTTCCACACCGAAACCAAAATCCAGCCCGAAAGCTGTTTCCGGGCTTTCGGGTAAATAATATCCGGTGTAACTTGTTCCGTGATATACATAAATCAGCCGCATATTAGAATTCAGATATATTCTGGAACTGCTGTTATTTAAATATATTTTCGGACC
>JAPLFI010000611.1 GCA_026390755.1 Ignavibacteriota bacterium | reverse complement strand
GCACTCTCGATGGCAGGCGGTTTTATTACCGACCTTAAAATCGGATACTGGCTTGGCTCGTCACCTGTTAAACAGGAATCATGGAAATTCCTCGGTACTATTTTATCAGCCGCAACAGTAGGCGGAGTTATCATTATACTCAATCAGACTTACGGATTTAAGGGAGATAACGCTCTTGTTGCGCCGCAGGCAAATGCAATGGCGGCTGTAATTGAACCGATGATGTCCGGTAAACCCGCGCCGTGGCTTCTTTATGCCGCAGGCGCTTTTATGTCGCTGATACTTACTATGATAGGTACTCCGGCGCTTGCTTTCTCTCTCGGTATGTTTATACCTATAGAACTTAACACTCCGATATTAATCGGCGGTATTATTTCACACATCGTTTCCACTCGCAGTAAAGACGAAAAGATTAATAATGCAAGAAGAGAAAGAGGAACATTGATAGCATCCGGTTTTATAGCAGGCGGAGCCCTTATGGGTGTTGTAAGCGCTGTTCTGAAATTCTCCGGTATTAATTATGTAAATGAAGCGTGGTTTGAATCACACTCGGCGGAAATAATCGCTCTCGTTATGTTCCTCGTTATATGCGGATACATGATCTGGGATTCAATGCGGGCTAAACCTGAAAAAGAATAATTTTAACATTTAACATTTGAAAAAAAATATGAAGAAAGAAATATTAGAAAGATTCCTCAGATATATTAAAATAGATACGCAGTCGGATGAAAAGTCAGAAACTTTTCCGAGCACTAAGAAACAATATGACCTGCTGAATATGCTGAGGGATGAACTTATTGCAATGGGACTTAAAGCGGAAGTGGATGAGCACGGCTACGTTATGTCTTCGCTCCCGTCTAATCTGGATAAGAAAGTTCCTGTTATCGGATTCATTTCTCACGTGGACACCGCGCAGGATATGTCCGGCACTAACGTCACTCCGCAGATTATTGAAAACTACGGCGGCGGCAATATAGTCATCAATAAAGAAAAGAATCTCGTTTTATCACCGTCATTATTTCCCGAACTTCCTGAGTACAAAGGACAAACCATTATTACAACCGACGGTAATACTCTTCTCGGCGCTGACGATAAAGCGGGAATAACTGAAATAATGACTGCCGTAAAATATCTAACCGAGCATCCTGAGATAAAACACGGCGAGATTAAAATCGGTTTTACGCCCGATGAGGAAATAGGACGGGGAGTTGACTTCTTCGACGTTAAGAAATTCGGCGCTGAATTCGCATACACAATGGACGGCGGTTCTGTGGGTGAACTTGAATTCGAGAATTTCAATGCGGCAAAAGCAACCATCACCGTACAGGGAAGGAATGTTCATCCCGGATACGCTAAGGATAAAATGCTCAATGCTATGCTGATTGCAATGGAATTCAATGCTATGCTTCCCGTAAACATGCGCCCTGAGTTTACAACAGGTTACGACGGATTTTTTCATTTAATCGGAATGAACGGAACGGTTGAAGTCACTACGCTTACATACATCGTACGCGACCACGACAGGGCAAAATTCGAAGCCAAGAAAAAAATGGTTGCGGACTGCGCTGAATTTCTCAGTAATCGCTACGGCGAAGGTGTCGTTAAAGCCGAACTGAAAGACCAGTATTTCAATATGCGCGAGAAAGTCGAAGAGGTATTCCATATAGTTGATATTGCCGAGAAGGCAATGATAGAAGCAGGCGTGGAACCTAAGATTATGCCCATTCGCGGCGGAACAGACGGTTCAAGACTTTCTTATATGGGACTTCCCTGCCCTAATGTTTTCGCGGGCGGTCTGAATTTCCACGGTAAGTTTGAATATATACCGCTCGAATCAATGGTCAAGGCAACTGAAGTAATATTGAAAATTATAGAATTGTACTCAAAGAAATAAATTCTTCTCATTTAGCCGCGTAATACGAAAAATATTCGCGGCTTTTTTTATGTCCGTTAGAGACCCTTAATAATCAGATACCAGAACGCGAGCGTTATAAACGATACCGGTATTCCAAGCCCCACCATCAGATTTGCAAGTTTTGGATTAAGATTATGAGTTACTGCCATCACAGACCCCATCACCATCGGCGCCATAGCGGATTCGATTATGCTTACCTGAACATTAAGTCCCCTGCCCCCGCTAATTACGGCGAAAAGCAGATAAATAATCGCCGGAGCAATCATAAGTTTCAGAACTAATCCTATTGATAAATCCCGTACGCTGATTTCTTTAAAACTAAACTTAAGTTGTATCCCCACAGATATCAATGCCAGAAGATAAATGGGCGTTCCGAGTTTCTCAAGGACATCCTTTGTTACCGAAGTATGAACAAATCCCGTGTAATTAAGTACGGCTCCGATCATAAAAGCTATAAAAGGCGGATAAATAAGAATATCCTTCATAATTTTCTTTGAGGAATATTTTCCTGACGAGAATAAAGACGCAACGATAACTCCGCCTGTTGCGAGGACTGTAAAACTTCCTGCCTGATCAACAATAACTCCGACCTTTAATCCTTCTTCTCCGAACAGCGCCATCAAAATCGGAAAACCGACAAACGAAGAATTACATAAACCTGCCGTACGAATAAGCGCACCGGTTGTAGCTTTATTCCATTTGAAAACCTTCGCAAGCATCATCAGTATTCCCGTCACGGCAAAGAAAACAATCCACATTGAAACGAGCGGATATATTATTTCACCGGTGATTTTAATCTGCGGAACGTATAAAAGTGCAAGCGCAGGTAGTGAAATATTTATTATAATATCATTGAGAATCTTGTGAGAATTCGCAGGAAGACTTTTCAGCCTGCCGATAAGTATGCCCGCGCCGAGGCAAATGAATATTAATATGAAATTAGCCAAATTTGAACTTGAAATTTCATCAATGTAATCTCAATATTAAAGTCAATTTTCGTTCTTCGCTTTTTTTTCTGTGATAATCTGTGGCAGTCGCTCTGTATTTTAACTCACACCCTGTAATTATCAGCCCGCCAGTTCTTTATGGCTTTCTTTATATCATCTTCTTTCATTCCCGTTTCCGCGGCTTTCTTTGCAAGCTCGGGGAATTCTTCATCCGAAGCAAACCTAAGCCCGATTATCTGTCGGGTCGTAAT
>JAPLFI010000242.1 GCA_026390755.1 Ignavibacteriota bacterium | reverse complement strand
TCTTTCTTTACGTCTTTCTTTTTATCTTTCGATGCATCCTTATTTGTATCTTTTAACCGGTCTTTGGGAATTTCTTTCGGATTTTCATCGTTTTTCTCCCTGCTGTTATCTTTTGCTTTCTCCTGCTCGTTAAATCCTTTGGTCGGAAGCGATGGCGACGGTAGCGCTGGCGGCGGCGAAGTTGCCTTTTCCTTTACAGGCGCTTCCTTGCTGAAATTATCGCCGGCGCGTTTGTCATCACTCTTTTGTACATTACCGTTATCATTCTTTGGTGTTATACCTCCGTCTTTTGTGGGGACATACACGCCTTTATTTCCCGTTTCACCATTTATTTTGGTCTTAACGTCCTGCGCTTCTCTGAGGGGCTGAGAGTTTTTAACCGGTTCCGTGTTTTTGAACTTATCTGATTGCTTCGGAGCAGGAATAGCTTCCTGCTCTAATAAACCGCGGTTAATTTCGGACGGTTGCTCAAGTTTACCTGCTCTGCCGGTTTCAAGGTCGTTCGCGATATTCTTTCCAGGAATGCCCTCGTCGTTTTTTGCTCCGGGATTTGTTCCGTCCTGAGAGTTTTTTAATCCCGAATCATCGGAAGAACTTTGAGTATAGGCAGTTTCCTGCTTTCCGTCCTGCTTTGCGGTATTATTGCCGGACATGTACAGCGTGACCGTAAGGGCTATCACCGCAAGAGCGCCCGCGCTTAAAGCGGGTATAAACCATGCGGAGCGGGGTTTACCGAATATCGCTTCGAAAAAACCCTTTCTTTCTCCTGCCTTATGTTTATTGGTGGATTCTTCCGCTGTAAGTGCGTTTATTCGCCTCAGCAATTTATTTTCAAAATCACCGCTCGCTTCAACCCTCGGAAGGTTTTTCAGCTTGCGGCGTATGTCTGTATTTTTTTCTTCTTCCTGCACTTCATTGTTCCTTATACGGATAAATTTCCGATAAAATCTTTTTAAGCTTCTCTCTGCCCCGGTTGATTCGTGATTTCACCGTTCCCAGCGGCAGTTCCAATGCCTGCGCAATTTCATCGTAATCTAAATCTTCAATATCCCGCATAATAATTATCTGTTTAAAAGCCTCATCGAGCGAGTTAATTGCCCTTTGTATATATTCATTTTCAATACTTGAATTCGCATCTTCTTCGGGCGTCTGTATATCCGCCGTCAGGTCAAAATCCTTTTCGTTTTCGGTGTCGAAACTGCTGAGTGAAATTGTGCTCATCCTGCCGCGCTTCTTCGAGTTGGTCTTTGCCGTATTAACGGCTATAGTGTAAAACCACGTCGAAAATTTCGCGATTTCCTTATATAAATGTTTTGACCTGAAAACTTTAATGAACGTATCCTGGGCGAGGTCTTCAGCCTCTTCCCTGTCGCCTGTGTATCGGTAGAGGAAGTTAACCGCCTTGTTTTTGTACCTGCGAACAATCTCGTTAAACGCCTGCACATCTTCGGACTGGAATTTCAGTATCAGTTCTTCGTCAGTGTAATTCCTGTATCCTCTAACAAGTTCTATTTCCGCCACCGGTTATGTATTTTACTTTAAAAATAACCTTTTGTTCCTTAATGATTTTTTTCATTACAGTTTCAGATTTTGCGTCTCAAATGACGTGACCCGGAAAATCTCCCGGAGCCGCAGTCTTTTGTCTAAAAAAATCCTATAAGGAGGTTAACTTATTGATTAAATTGCTAATTACAGCTTTTTTGTCAACTGATGTGCTTTTAAGAGCCTTATCAGCCGAGTAAATATAATCAAATGCATTTCCAATTTTAAGTTCATTCATTTCTTTCTGGAATTTTCTGTAAATCCCAATCAGCCTCTGTGAGTCACCCCAGAGCCGAAGTTCCCTGTAAAGTGCTAATCCATCCTGCATTTGCGTTATTTTCGGGTCCTGCATCTTGTTAAGCGCTATAAAAGCCGAGCTTAAAAGGTAAATCAGATATATATCCACGTCTTCACGGAGTGTCAGATTGTCGTAAATCTTCAGTGCTTTCTCTTTGTCTTTCTTCAGAAGTGCTTCAATAAACTGAATTTCGTCGAATTCTTTCGTAAATCCCGCGCATTGCTTCACTGCCTCGTCCGTAATTTCTTTCGTTTGAAAGCAGTATGTCCTGAGTTTTTCCACCTCCGAATAGATTTCATCATAAGAAAGGTTCATATATTGCATCATGGTCTTTATAGTCCCGTCGGTGATTTTATAACCGCCGAATTTCTCTTTAACCCAGTTTATTATATCTTCTTCGTTCGAGGCATCAACGATGTAAACGCCCGTCTTGCTTCCCGTAAATTCCTCGAAGTTAGAAAACGTAAACTCCTTATCCGTGTTATGCAGTATAAGAACCGTATCCGGGCTTGGTCTTGCAATATAATTAAGAAGTGTTTCTTTGGATTCCTTGACTATACCGCGCACGCCGGTACGCTTTATGATTTTATAAATAACTATTTTCTTAGACGAGAAAAAGCTCAGATTACTGCACTCGTTTATAACTTCGCGTATATCGGAATCGTCAGAGTAGAATTTCCGCATGTTATTCTTCCGGTCATATTCCTTGCCGATGAATTTATCGGCTATAAAATCTATTGTTTCGTCAAACAGTATCTTCTCGCTCAGGAAGACAAGCATATTTTGCGGAATCCCTTTTTTCAGTATGCTCCTGAACTCGCGATAGCTGACAGTATAATTTTTTTCGTTACTCTTTGCCATTATGAATCGTTAAATATACACAATGTGTATAAAAAATAAGCCTTAAAATTTCTTATCCTTTATCTTTTGCCCGGTTTTAGCCATCTCTATTTCGAAAAAACCAATATTTATTACGAATTACATTTAATTATGTCATTCGTTTGATTATTTTAAACTAATATTTCAATAATTACATGTTCAAAACTTAAATTATATTCAGTATGAAAAAAATTTCATCTCTCTTTACTTTAATCTTTTTAATCATCGCCGTAAACCTCTCCGCTCAGGTAAATCAGGACTGGAAATGGCAGCACCCCTTCCCCCAGGGCAATATTATCCGTTACACAAAGGTATTTGACGCGCTGAACTGGGTCTTCGTTGCCGAGTCCGGCACGTTTATGAAAACCACAAACGGCGGACTTAATTTCACCGTATATACAAACGCCGGTACGGCATATCCTCCGGGCAACGGACAAAGCAAAGCGCTGTATAACGGCTGGTTCTTCAATGCCAATACCGGCATGGTCTGCGGATTCCTCGGATACTATGCCAGAACTACTAACGGCGGCGTATCATGGGATACGACAATCGCGACAGGAACAACATCTTCGCTATACGGCATACACTTTATTAACGACAATACGGGATATATGTGCGGCAGCAGTGCTAAACTCTTTAAAACAACTAACGCGGGCTTGAGCTGGACTCCTATAACCGTAACGGGTTTCACTACTACGATGTATAATGTCTATGCGACTGATGAAAATCATATCTGGACATCTCTTTCAAACGGCAGATGCGGATTTACGACCGACGGCGGCACTACCTGGAATTATCCCACCGCAACATTCGGACTGAGTTTCGCGCAGGATGTTAATTTTATTGACGCTAATACGGGATTCATTTGCGGAAACGCCGGTAAGGTTTATAGCACTACTAACGGCGGATTTAACTGGAATGCAAATGTGACTGCCGGTACGAATACAATGTATAATATATTCACTGAAACGGTTACCGGTGCACGCTCACAGCCTTATTTCGAAGGATTTGAAGATCCGGCATTATTCCCTCCCATAGGATGGACAAATGTTAATGTTGCAGGAGGCGTTGTATGGATGAGGTCTTACTGGTTTCACAGCGGAGCGCAAAGCGCAATATGCGCTTTTCAAAGCCCGGGTCCCGGTGAAGACTGGCTTATTACTCCAAGGTGGAATATGCAATCAGGAGATTCTCTGGTTTTCTGGCTCAGAATGTTTTTGGGAGGAAGCGCTCCCGATTCTCTTTGCGTGAGAGTTTCAACTACAGATTCAAATCTTTCGAGTTTCACAACACGTCTTTTATACATTGACCAGAGCAACGGATATCCGCCGCTTCCCAACTGGGGGAGATTTGCCGTCAGCCTTAACGCTTACGCAGGACAGGGAATATTTATTGCTTTTAAGCACGGTGATAATAACGGAGAAGGTATCTTAATAGATGACGTTTCAATTGAAAGGCAAAGTTCAGCCGGATCTAATGTCTATGTCACAGGCGACCCGTTTAATATTTACAAACGCACTCTTATTGATACAACGTGGATTCCGATTCCGCTTTCCGGTCCGTCACAAACCTGGACATCACAATATTTCTCTTCCAGCAAAACGGGTAATACCTGGGTTGCCGCGGGAGGTCAGGGACTGGTAAACGTATCAACAAACGGCGGCGCTAACTGGACAGATAAAACCTTCCTAATCAGCGCCGGCAACAGAAACGACGTCTGGGCTGAAACTCCGACCGGCAAGGCAATAACGGTAGGATTCCCGGGATCGGCAGGCGTCTCTTCCGACCAGGTGATGATAACAACTAACGGCGGTACAAACTGGACACTCGCGGGAATCAGTTCTTCGCAGGGTTTCAGAAGTATAAGTATGGTGAATACAACCACGGGTTATATCTGCGGCTCATCGGGCGAAATACAAAAAACCACGAACGGAGGATTCAACTGGAGTTTGGTTACGGCGGGTATTCCTGCCACTGAATCCCTTTATAAAATCAACTTTGTTGATGCCAGTACAGGATGGGTGTTCTCAAATTCATACAATACTGCGGGAACAGTCTGGAAAACCATTAACGGCGGACTTAACTGGACGCAAAGCATATTAACAACGGACAGCACACGAATCACCGGTGCGCACATGGTCAATGCAAGTACAGGATGGGTAATCAGCAACCTGCCCGCCCTCACTCCGAGACCGTATAAAACTACAAACGGCGGAACTACGTGGACAAGACAGGATGCCTTCTCGGGTACCTGGCCTGCTGTCCTCAACGGCATACAAATGATGGATGCTAATACAGGATACATAGTAGGCGGATATGCAACAACAAGTCTGATAAAAACAACGAACGGCGGCGCCAACTGGGATGCTGTCTCCTTGCCGTACAATACTTCTTATAACGACGTTCACTTTATCAACGCAAATACGGGTATGGTTGCCGCAACGACAGGGCTTGTAGCTTTAACAACGAACGCCGGAGCTGTGTGGCTGGCTCAGAATGTAAACGACGGTGCAATGACGGCTTGCTGGATGTTCAGCAACGGCATGAGTTTTGCAGTTGGCAACGGACAAACATTCCCGCATGCCGCAATATTCAAAAATTCGAATACATTGACGGGTAATACAGTTTACACGGGCACGGTTCCGGAATCTTATTCACTCAGTCAGAACTATCCGAATCCCTTCAACCCTTCAACAACAATAAAATTTGCTTTACCGAAATCCGGAAATGTTACTTTAACAGTGTATGATTTATCGGGCAAGGAAGTCTCTGTATTATTTAACAACACTCCGTTAAACACCGGGACATTTGAGTATAAGTTTGACGGCTCATCACTCTCCAGCGGAGTTTATTTCTATAAACTTTCGGTTATCGGAAACACCGTTGACACAAAGCGCATGGTCTTACTCAAATAAAATATAAGTAATATTTTTTTTAGCTTTAAT
>JAPLFI010000472.1 GCA_026390755.1 Ignavibacteriota bacterium | reverse complement strand
CGATTTATTTGCTGAAAAAGAAGAACATTTTAGTTTAGCATGATAACATCAGGTTCTGTTTTTACTTTCAATTTCGAGGTCGGTTTCAACCATTTCCTGAACCAAATCCGTGAACTTTATTCTATTCTGCCAGCCGAGAATTTCTTTTGCCTTTGCGGGATTCCCTGTAAGTATTTCAGTTTCGGACGGTCGGAAGTATCTTTCGTCAATTTTAACGTAATCCTGATAGTTCAGATTTACATAACTGAATGCGGTTTCGCAGAATTCCCTTACGCTGTGAATTTCGCCTGAAGACAGAACAAAGTCATCGGCTTTGTCCTGCTGTAACATCAGCCACATAGCGTAAACATATTCTCTTGAATGTCCCCAGTCTCTTTTAGCGTCTAAATTTCCCAGTGTAAGTTCCTTTGTTTTGCCTAATTTGATTTTTGCCGCATGGGAAGTGATTTTTCTGGTCACGTATTCATAGCCTCTCCGGGGTGATTCGTGATTGAATAAAATACCGTTACAGGCGAAAAGGTTGTTATTGTTCCTGTAATTCTTTGTCAGAAAGAATCCCGCTACTTTTGAAATGCCGTAAGAAGACCTCGGGTTAAAAGGAGTATTTTCATCCTGCGGAGTGTAAGGTGCTTTTCCGAACATTTCGCTTGTTCCCGCGAAATAAAACCTGCATTGAGGCGAGAAATCATTCAAAGCAGATAACACGGAATGAGTTCCGTTAATATTTGTGTTCAAAGTCGAAAATTCATCGTCAAAATAGTAACTTACAAAACTCTGAGAAGCCAGATGATAGCATTCATCCGGATTCACGTCCCTGAACGTTCTGACGATGCTCGGAAAATTTTCAATTGAAGCAACGTGCAGGCGGATATCTTTAAGTATGTGATTTATCCTCCACATCTTGTGATTTGGGTCTTCAATTGCTACTCGTCTTACTATTCCGTGAACTTCATATCCTTTTTTCAGCAGTAACTCGGCGAGATATGAGCCGTCCTGACCTGTTATTCCCGTTATTAATACTTTTATCGGCAATTTATTAGTAGTTTAATTAATAATTATCACTTAACACTTAACACTTACATCAACTCCACAACACTCCAGTGACATTTGCATACAAATTTATTATCGGAAACTCTGTCAATCTCGCTTATATTAATCTTGAAAAAGTTCTGTCTGATATCAATATTATTTTCATTTTTCATTTGTATGTAAAGTTCATTAAAATGATAATCGCTCTGTTGAAACTCAATAACCTTTAAACCTTTATCTTTTAATTCATTTACTAAAAGCCGAATAGGCTCGCAAATTTCTAACTTATTAATTGGGAGAGACATAAAAGTTCTCTGAATTTAACATTAAAAAAAGTTCTGTTGAATCACTCAGCTGAATTTCCGAAAACATATTAAGCGTTGTCTGATAGTCAATCACATAGACCTGCCATGCGCCGCCCTCACCATACTGCGTATTAGCGAGTGTTTTTGAAACAGCGGCGTGAATTTCCTGATTTGTCTGAAAACAGCCGAGCAGAGTTCTGTATCCATAAACCGGATGCGGTTTTACCTGAAGAGATTTCCAGTATAACTCTTTATTGCCATGGCTCGTATTATAGCTCTCTAAAATCGAATAAAATGCCGTCTGTCCGGGAAGTCCTGCCAGTAAGACCATTCCCTGGTTTAAATGAACGGCAAACCAGTCATCAACTCCGGGGTAGTCGCCTTTTCCCTGAAAACTTCTTGCGCTGTCTAAAATAGCATTGTCTGTAATCAATACGGCGTTAAAACCCGAACTGGCGTTAAACTCTACTAATAGCTGTTGATAGTGATTTACAGGTGTTACGGCATCATCGGAACAGGAAGTAATAACGACGAAAAAAACAAAAAACAGCAGAAAATATCTCTTCATAAATGCTCCTAATAATTTTACTTTATAAAAACATGACACGGAATCGGCTTCATAACACTTGTTGCCTCATGCTATGCGAAGGTCGGTGATTGACTGACTGCTGTTCTTTATCAATAACGGACTTACACCGTTAAGAAATTATAAGCTTGCTTGGCGCACCACGAAATATTTTACCCTCCCTACACTTAAAAAAAATGCCCGGAGTTACATTCCGGGCATTAGATATATTTACTCTTTTTTAATCTTATTTATTTGTCTTCTTTTTTAGTCAGAACCTTTTCCTGCGAATTAATTACGGGTCCCGAACTGACTTTCGGACCTTGGTTTACTTTCGGAACAGAATTAACAGTTTTATTTGAGTTATCAGATTTAATCGTATTCGAAGGCGCAACATTATTATTGTTAGTATTCTCCGTTTTCGTATTACTGACTGTCTTATTCTGATTATCCTTTATCACTGGTTTGTTTTCAATAGTTACGTTCTTATTGACACTTACCGTATTATTCTGTTTATTATTCTGAGTTTCAGATACGGATATATTTGTCTTCACCGGATTATTCTTTACCGCTGTTTTGTTTTCAAC
>JAPLFI010000570.1 GCA_026390755.1 Ignavibacteriota bacterium | reverse complement strand
GAAATTACCCGAACTGCTGAACGGTATAAAAAATATTACAGCGAAATACGGAATACGAGCAATCTGTTACGGACATGCGGGCGACGGCAACCTGCATGTGAATATTCTGAAAGATAATCTTACTGATGAATACTGGAATGGTACCGTCAACGAAGCTATAAAAGAAATTTTCAGACATACGGTTTCGCTCGGAGGAACGATATCGGGAGAGCACGGAATCGGCTATACGCAAAAGGAATTCCTGCCGATTGCCGTTTCCGAAGCGGAAATAATGCTGATGCGCGATATTAAAAAAACTTTTGATCCGAATAATATACTTAACCCGGGGAAAATATTTCCCGATAAATAATTTCCCGATAAATACAGGATTTGAGATGGTAAAAGCAGAACTTAAATACCGCGTCTTATACTCACATACGGACGTGATGGGAATCGCCAATAATGAGCGCTACCTCGAATATTTCGAAGCCGGCAGGAATGAGCTTATGAGGAGCAGGGGCTTTCCTTATACGGAGCTTGAAAAGTTAAAGATAGGTTTACCGCTGATTGAGGCTAAAATTAAATATATTGCCGGAGCAAAATATGACGACGAACTCCGGATTACTGCGGAGATGGGTAAAATGCAGGGAGTGAGACTGACGATAAATTATAAAATATTTGTCGGGGAGAAACTCATTGCGGAGGGATATACCGAGCATGCCTTTGTGAAACTCGGCTCGCTTAAACCCGTTCGTCCGCCCGAAGAATTTATTAACATTTTCAAATAAACATAATAAAATGAATAAAGCATATAAAGGGTTCGATTTTAAAACTGCCGAAAAGCTTATCAGGCAGGCGCTGAAGGAAGATATCGGCACGGGAGATGTTACGTCCGATATACTCATTCCGCGTAAAGCCGTCTCAAAAGCTGATATATGTCTTAAAGAGCACGGTTTAACTGCGGGACATGAAATATTTAAGATGGTTTACAATATAGTTGACCCGCGGGTAAAAGTTACATTCACTGAAACTGAAGGGCGCCTGCTCAGAAAAGGAACTGTATTCGGCTGTATCAGCGGACCGAGCCGCAGTTTGCTGAGGGGCGAACGCGTTGCGCTTAATTTTATTCAGCGAATGAGCGGAATTGCCACCGCCGTATTCTGCCTGTCAAACAGGCTGAAAAACGAGAAGATAAAAATCACTGATACACGCAAGACCACGCCTAATCTCCGCGTCTTTGAAAAACTTGCGGTGAAAATCGGCGGCGGCAGTAACCACAGGTTCGGACTTTATGATATGATGCTTATCAAGGATAATCACATAGAAGCCAACGGCGGAATAAAAGGGACAATCGCTCAGCTGAAAAAAAATAAAATACCTGAGGAACTAAAGATCGAAATTGAAGTTAAATCTATCAGTGACTTAAAATGTGTTCTTGAAGAAAAACTTGCGGATATTGTTATGCTGGATAATTTTGAACTTACTGATGTTAAGAAAGCTGTTAATCTGATTAACGGCAGTATGAAAGTAGAAATTTCAGGGGGTGTAAACCAGCATAATATAGCGCAATACAGAAAAATAAAAGGAATTGATTTTATTTCCGTCGGCGCACTTACGCATTCTGTGCGCTCGCTGGATATTTCCCTGGATTTCGTCAGCGGATAATTATTTTTCAGTTCAGAAAAAAGCGAAATCTCTTGACATAAATTATGCAATATCTTAACTTGTGAAAACTTTATAAATAAAACATAAAATGTTATGAAAAACTTTAAGGGAAAATTTAATTTTATTGTAGTCCTATTTATTGCCGTTTCTGTGCTCTTCGCCTGCGGGAAGCTTAAAGAAACGGTTCAGAATGAAGTTAAGAAAGAAGAGACCAAACAGGAAACCACGAAGAAAGAAGAGACAAAACAGGAGGAAATTACAAAGAAAGAAGTTACTAAAAGTGCTGAAGGAAGATTATATTTCTGCGAGCAATATAAGAACGGAGAAGAAATCGGTGTTAGTGAAAGTTTTACACCCGGATGGTTAACGGTTATGGTTGACCTGCGTCCTTCCGGAAGAACTCTCGGAACGGGTAAAGTTGAACTTCTGATTTCTAAAATTAAAAATGCGGCAGGAGATGAAATCAGCGAGAAGATTATTGGTACATTGCCGTATGATGTTCAGGCTGATTGGGATTATACGTATTTCACCGATAAAACCAAGCTTAAATTCTCATCACCGGGGACATATAAGGTCGTTTGTCAGAAGACTGACGGAACGCCTATAGTACGCGGTGAAGTTGAAATTGTTCCGAGATGAAAATTTTATTAAATAAACAAATCAGAAAAATAGCCGCGAGGCTGGAAGGAGAGAAAAAAATGAAAAAAATTAATGTTCTGTTTGCAATCCTCGCTTTGTTAGCGTTATCCGGTGTTGTTTCCAACGCTCACGCACAAAGCGGACCCGTGCTTTATTTTTGCGAATCGTACGGAGATAACGGTGAGCTCGGCATCAGCGACCGTTTTACTACAGGTTATTTGACCGTTATGGTGAAGGCAAGCGACGCGCTCGGACTTACTAACTGTTCGATCCAGTTCGATAAGTACAATCCGGCAACAAAAAGCTTCGCTTATTATAAGAATTTCTCTTATAAGGTTGAACCTTCAATGAAGTATATCTTCTTTTCGAAAAATTCCACGAGCGATATGAAATTCGACGAACCCGGCATTTACCGTGTATTCCTTCTCGATGATAATAAAAATACGGTTGCGAGCGCTTTGATAGAAATTATACCGTAATATAATCGGAATTAATACATTTTTAAAATAAAGGTTATTCTGTACTTTGCAGGATAACCTTTTTTATTTATATGCTCGATAAGCTAAAAAGACTTTCTAAAGATACGATGATTTACGGAACCAGCACAATAATCGGCAGGTTCCTTAATTTCCTTTTCGTCCCGATTTATACGAATCTTTTCCTGCCGGGCGAATTCGGTATCGTTGCCAATATTTACGCTTATATAGCCATTCTGAATGTGTTTCTTAGTGTCGGGCTTGAATCGGGTTATTTTAAGTTCGCCTCGACGCTTGAAGTAGGTTCCGAAAAGGAGAATTTCTCGCATCCTTTCCTCGGCATTTTTCTGAATTCATTTCTTCTCTCGGGAGTGCTTTTTGTTTTCGCGGGGGATTTTACTTATTTATTTCAGATTGACCCTTCACAAGCCGGATTGCTCCGCTGGACTGCATTGATATTATTCTTCGATGCCATATCCCTCGTTCCCTTTGCATATCTCCGGCTTCAGCATAAGCCGATGAAGTTTGCCGTAATCAGGATTGCTAACATCGTTCTGAATGTTGCATTCAATCTTTTATTTATTCTCGTTCTCCGAAAGGGGATTGAATATGTCTTCATCAGCAATGTGATTGCCTCGGGTGTTACCTTTTTACTGCTGACACCAATTGTATTCAGGAATTTTAAAATATCTTTCAATAAAAAACTATGGAGTGAACTGCTTAGGTTCTCGTTGCCATATATTCCCGCGGGAATAAGTTCTAATATTATTCAGGTGGTAAACCGTCCGATATTGACGGCTTTGACTAATGATACGACTGTCGGAATATTTCAGGCTAATTACCGGCTGGGAATATTTATGATGCTCTTTGTCTCTATGTTTGAATTTGCCTGGCGTCCTTTTTTCCTTCAGAATGCCAAAGAACCCAATGCGAAAGAAATATTCGCAAAAGTTATGACGGCTTTTGTTGTCCTTATGTCGCTTGTATTCCTTATTTTAACGTATTTTATTGATGATATTGTGTCAATAAAATTGCCGGGTAAAGGACATCTGCTCGGCATGGCGTACTGGAGCGGGCTCGTAATTGTCCCCGTTATACTTTTAGCTTACTTTTTCTACGGTATTTATATAAACCTTATGGCAGGTATTTATATAGAAAAAAAGACGAAATATTTGCCTTATATTACTGGCGGTGCGGCAGTTATTAATGTTGCGGCTAATTTCTTACTTATTCCGCAAATGAATATGATGGGCTCGGCTATTGCAACTCTTCTGAGCTATATAGTTATGGCAGGGGGAATTTATTACTGGGCGCAGAAGTATTATTACATTAAATACGAGTTCGGCAAAATCGGTATGCTTTTTATACTTATTGCCGTGTTTTATATTGTCTTTGAATCTCTGCAGAGACTATTCGGGACAGTCGGAGCGGGTGGAATTATTGTAACTGACTCATGGTTCTGGGCTGTGAAAATCGGATTAATACTGCTATTTGTAACTTTAATTTTTGTATCTAACATAATAGATTATAAAGTTATTAGGAGGTTTATTTAATGTGATTAAGATACTCTTTGTGATAATACTGATAACTCTTTCTACTGCCTGCGGAAGCGACGGAAAAAGGAATTATGAAAATCAAAACGTAGTTTTCTCTTCTGAAGGATTCAAGCTTGGGAATGAAGTTCTCTTAACAGAGAAGCTTGATATGATAAAGGGGAAAAACGTGGCTTTGCTGACGAATAGCACAGGAATTACGAGCGGCGGAAAACATTTACTCGATATGCTTGCAGAAAAAGGCGTGAATGTCCTTAAAATATTCACGCCTGAGCATGGATTTGATTCGGATGATACATATAACGACAAAAACATTAAAATCCCCGTCATATCGCTATACGGAAATAATAAGAGTTTTCCTTCCGGTTCTTTAAACGATATAGATATAATTATTTACGACATTCAGGATGTCGGCGCGAGGTTTTATACATATACTTCCACAATGTACCTTACTCTCAAAGATGCGATACGTCAGGAAAAGAAATTTGTAGTTTGCGACCGCCCTTCCGTTGCAAATCTGAATTACACAGGCGGATTTATGCTCGATGAGCGGTTCAGTTCTTTTGTCGGCATGATTCC
>JAPLFI010000246.1 GCA_026390755.1 Ignavibacteriota bacterium | reverse complement strand
TTTTCTCGATGTTTCAGAATTTCCCGAATCCTTTTAATCCGGCAACAACAATCAGTTTTGCCGTCCCGGAAAATGCGAATATAACGCTTAAGATATATGATATAAACGGACGCGAAATAACGACGGCGATTAACAGCAGACTCTATGCAACAGGTGTTTATAATTATTTCTTTAACGCGTCGGCATATTCGCTTGCAAGCGGAATTTATTTTTATAAGATAACCGCCCAGAATCCTGCGAGTAACGCGGTAAAGTTTACCGAGGTTAAAAGAATGATTTTAATCAAATAACAAAAACGATAATGAGAAAATTTTATATCAGCGGAATTCTTTTTCTTTTGGGGGCATCCTTAATAGGGTGCACCCAATGTAATAACAAAGAAATTACCACAAGCGCATTTGTTGAAACTTTTTTATCTGATTACGTTTATACGATGTCGGATGCTCAGGGCAGTAAAATATTAGACGGAAACTTAAATCTTAAAGTTTATATTGAACCGGGATTCTCCGGAGTTTATTCGAAAATAACCATTTACAGGGAAAGTTTTGCGGGACTCTCAACTATGACCGGTTCATGCACTGGTACTCTGAATGAGAAAAACAAATCCGGTTTTATGAATATGAATCCGAAAATTTCAGACAATAACGTATTCATAAATTTCAAGATTTCGGGTGACTCGCTTACAGGAACGTGGACATACTCGACTATGACGGGATCAAGAGATAATGGCATATTCACTGCTGTTAAAATAAAGCGTTAAACAGTTATTATTTCTTACTGCATATTCAATTATTAACACGGGATATTATATATCCCTGAATGTTGTCTTTGTTAACCCTTACCTGCTCCATGGAGTCGCGCTCCCTGACGGTTACACTGCCGTTTTCAAGTGTTTCTGAATCAACTGTTATGCAGAAAGGCGTTCCGCATTCGTCCTGACGGCGGTATCTTCTGCCGACGGCGCCTGACTCGTCATAGAACACCCGGAAATATTTCCTGAGGGCTTCCGTGATGCCATGCGCAATATCCTGCATTCCGTCCCTGTTTACAAGCGGGAATACGGCGGCTTTTACAGGCGCGAGAATCGGATTCAGGCGGAGTACGGTGCGCACCTCTGATGACTTCGTGCCGTCGGAGTTTTCTTTTAATACTTCTTCTTCGTTATATGCATCTATAAGGAATGCCATAAAGCTTCTGGAGGCTCCGGCAGAAGTTTCTATCACAAAAGGCGTGAATCTTTCTTTTGTCTGATCGTCGTAATATTCGAGTTTTTTTCCTGAAAATTCTGTGTGGCGTTTTAAATCGAAATCCGTGCGGTTATGAATGCCTTCTATCTCTCCCCAGCCGAACGGGAATTCATATTCGATGTCAACTGCGGCTTTGGCGTAATGAGCAAGTTTTTCGTGAGCGAATATTTTAAGTTTATCTTTTTTCAGTCCGTATTTTACAAACCAGTTGACTCTCTGCTCGCGCCAATATTCAAACCATTTTTCATCGTCCTTTGGATTTATAAAAAACTGCATTTCCATCTGTTCGAATTCCCGCGTGCGGAAAAGAAAATTCTTTGTGTTGATTTCATTCCTGAAAGCCTTGCCGACCTGTGCTATTCCGAACGGCAGTTTCTGCCTTGATGAATCTTTTACGTTAAGAAAATTAACGTATATTCCCTGTGCAGTTTCCGGGCGGAGAAATACAACATTTGACGAATCCTCAACCGGTCCGACGAAAGTCTTGAACATGAGGTTGAAACTTCGTGCTTCGGTAAACTTGCCTTCCTGCTGGCACTTTATTGCTTTTCTTCCTTTATATCCCTTGTTTCCGCAGTCAGTATCTTCAAGCTGGTCTGCACGGAATCTGCCTTTGCATTCTTTACAGTCAACCATAGGGTCTGTGAAATTTTCAACATGTCCCGATGCTTCCCAGACGCGCGGATGCATAAGTATAGACGCATCAAGTCCTTCTATGTTCTCACGGTATGTCATTTCCTTCCACCATGCCTGCTTAATGTTATTCAGCATTTCAACGCCGAGCGGACCGTAATCCCAGCAT
>JAPLFI010000022.1 GCA_026390755.1 Ignavibacteriota bacterium | reverse complement strand
TTACGGTATGCCGCAGGGACGGGACAATTACCGAAATGAACGATAAGGCGGTTAAAACATTTGAAACGGACGGGGGGCTCGGACTTGTCGGGACAAATGTTCTGGACTGCCATCCGGAACCGTCGAAAACACAGCTTAAAAGTATGCTTGAAAATCCTGCGGTGAACGCTTACACAATCGAAAAGAACGGCGTGAAGAAACTGATTTATCAGGCGCCTTATTACGAGGAGGGTGTTTATATGGGTTACGTGGAACTCTCGATGGAAGTGCCTTTTGATATGAAACATTTTGTGAGAGACGTTAAAAATGAAAACTGAATAATTAAGAATAAGAGCTTTGACACTAATTAACACAAATTAGAACGAATTAAAAGATAATAACTTTTTGTAATTACTCAGCTATAAGAATAAATCGACACAGATTCTCAAATTAAAAAAGTTCTTTTTTTAATTCGTGTAATTCGAGATAGTTCGTGTTAATTCGTGTCCAAAATTTGTCCTGAATTAATTTTAGGATCTTGTTACTGAGTAGTTATAACTTTTTTTGTGTAATAACGTATAATAAGTGAGAAATGAACCAGCTAATTATATTTGAAAATATGAGAAAATCCGCATTTTTATTTTTGTTTTTTATTTTTTTAATTTCAGGAAATCATTCCTTTTTATCCGCTCAGGATAAGCTTCCTCCGCCAAAAGTCAGAGTTATGCCGGTAGATTCGGGGCTTTACGTAATAAATATTTCCGGCACGTCAAATATTGTCTCGATAGGCATAGACGGTGTTCTGATAGTAGATTCAAATTACGACGAGTATGGATTACCTCTCCGCGCGGAAATTGAAAAGCTCGGCGGTAAAGGCATAGTTTATATAATTAACACACACTGGCATTTTGACCACGCCGGCGGAAATAAAACCATCGGTAAGGATGCGAAGATAATAGCTCATAAATATACGGCGGAACTCCTTTCTTCCGACCAGATGCTTATGGGCGAAATTCAGAAAGCCTATCCCGATTTCGCAATACCGAAAATTACAATTGACGATACATACGAGTTGAATTTTAACGGAGAGAAGATTAAGATAATTCCTGTTACCGGCGGACATACAGGAGGAGATGTGGTTGTTTATTTTGAAAGTGCAAACACCGTTCACATAGGCGATATAATTTTTTCCGATATGTTTCCTTTTGTTGATACCGAGCACGGCGGAAATGTGCGTGGAATCCCGGCAGGTATAAACAAAATCGTCAGCGCAATGCCGGCTGACGTGACAATTATCCCTTCGCACGGAAAGCCGTATAACATTGACCAGCTTAAAAAGTACGGAGAGATAATAGCGGAAACAATCAGCATTGTGGATAAAGAAATTGCAAAAGGAAAGAGCCTTGAAGAAATTAAAAAAGCAAATGTGCTTAGTGAGTATAAAGATTTCGAGAAGGCTTTCAGCTGTGACGACTGGATTGAGTTCATTTATGAAAGTAAAAAATCCGAATAACTTAATCGGATAATTATCGTATAAATAAAATAAGGAGGATTTATTTTATTTAAATTTCAGGCAAAATGAAAACCATTATTTTTCTTTTTCTGTTCGTGTTCTCGTTTTCTCAATTATACGCTCAGGAAATCAACTGCGACAAGTCCGAACTCTCTAAGACCATCGGTAAAATCAAAACAGAAGCCCTCAACAATTCGAAAGCATACGAATCACTTTCATATCTCTGCGACGTTATCGGACCGCGTCTTATGTGGTCACAGGAATACACAAAGTCGGCTTTATGGCTCGCCGAAAAGATGAAAGAATGGCAAATCGAAAAAGTTTACAAAGAAAACATTAACAAGGAGGGCAGAAGCTGGACATTAAACAACTTTTACGCAACAGTAACAAAACCTTTCGTTATACCTTTAATAGCAAGTCCGAAAGCTTTTTCGCCAGGTACAAACGGATTAATAACCGCCGATGTTGTCTATCTGAACGCTAAGTCGGAGGCAGACCTTGCAAATTACAAAGGCAAACTTACTGGCAAAATAGTGCTTATAGCGGATCAGTCTTATCCGCGCCCTTATACCAGCCCGCTTATTTCGAGAATAGCGGACAGTACTTTATCCTTCTTATCTGCGGCATCAATCCAGACTGAAGATGAAAGGATAAAAAACAAAAAAGCTGAAGAAGAAGGTATGGCACAGTTTATGCAGAAACTGAAATTCAACTCCGTGAAAGTATCCTTTTGCAAAGATGAAGGCGCTCTGCTGGTTGTTGACGGCGGAGGCGGATATTTCGGAATCAACAGGGTCTGGGGTAATGTCGCGGCAAGAACGCCGAATGACATATACGAATATCTGATTCAGGATGCATGCAATCCCGATGTTCCTGAATCCATACCCCAGATAACCGTTTCACTCGAACATTATAACAGTATGCTGAGGGCAATTGAAAACGGTGCCGCCGTAAAGATGGAAGTAAATATTGACGTGACGCGCGGAAAACCCGAAGAGGGCTTCAGCCTGATAGGCGAAATAAAGGGAAGCGATAACCCGGAAGAGGTTGTTGTTATAGGAGGACACCTTGATTCATATCACGTGGGAGACGGCGCGGCGGATAATGCGGCAGGCGTAATTACATGCGTTGAAGCATTGCGGATAATAAAGTCGCTCGGAATAAAGCCCAAACGAACTATACGCGCGGGATTATGGGGCGCAGAGGAACAGGGACTCGTCGGCTCTACAGCCCATATTGAAAAGCATTTCAGCGAAAAAGGCGGTGAGAAATGCGTAATGTATTTCAATATGGATAACGGAGCGGGGAAATTCAGAGGAATATATGCGCAGGAAAATGTTAAGGCGGCAAACAAATTCAGGGAGTGGTTTAAGATTATTAATGACGATGGATTTCAGACGGTTTGTATGAATAAAGTGGAAAACACTGACCATGTGTCATTCGATAAAGCCGGTCTGCCAGGATTCCAGTTCATACAAGACCCTCTTGAATACTGGAGAACGTATCATACGAATATTGATGTCGTAGAAAGAGTGCCGAAAGAAGATTTGAAACAAAATGCATTCTATATGGCGGCATTGGCATGGCTGGCGGCAAATTGTGATTAGGTAAAAAATGTTTGCGTTATATACTCAGTGCAAATCTGTCTTCTCTATGGCTCTGTGGTTAATAGTCACTCAAAAATTGATATACCGGAATAATAAAAAAAGCGCGAAAGTGTAAGTACATTCGCGCTTTTTTGATAATAAAGATTTTTATATCTATTTTACACGCGTAAGAGCCTCGTCAACGGATTTAAGCATCGGTTTTACGGAAATTTCAGAGCCGACTGCATTCTTCATCCATTGCTGTGGAATAATATTTCCCGAAGCGCACATACGCATCATTTCGGGTCCGACGTTTTTATCTTTCAGATAATCCTCAATCTGAAATTCAATTAAATGTCCGAGTGCGTAATTCGGCAGATACAGTGCGGCATCAATTATATGAGAGTAAACTGCGAGTATCAGTTCATCTTTTATTCCGAATACATCGGCATAGTATTTATTCCATACTTCCTTTGCGATGGAAATGACTGCCTGTTTTAACTCGGAAGGTTTCGCATTAGGGTTCTTGTACATCCAGTTCCATATTTTCATATCAACGAGCGAAACACCCATTATTTCATACGCACTCCAGAAATTATCTATCACTCCAAGGTCTTTTGCAAATGCGTCTTCATTCTTCATGCCGAGCAGTTCAAGGTCGCGGCGCTGGAAGAGGAAGGCGAACGCTTCCGTAAACGCCGTATTGGGAACTCCGTTAAGAGAATAGTAATCCGTTTTATAAAGCGTGAGAGTCTGCTCCACATTATGTCCGAGCTCGTGCACGGCAATATTATATCCTTTGTAGTTCATACCGTCGGGCATAACGCGCGTGCGGAGATGCGACTTGAATTTACGAAGCTGTGTGCCGTATGCATGTCCCGAGCCGCGCGCGGGGTCAACCTGAATTTTTTCTGCTATAAATTTCGCATCATTGGCAGGGAAACCGAGTTTAACCAGAATATTCTCAATGTCTTTCTCAAATGCTTCGGGTGTCGGGTATTTTGCCTTTGTGATTTTATCGAGCTCCGCTTCGTTAATGCTTCCGCGGCTCTTGAATCCCGTGTACCAGAGGTCAAACGGCAGAAGGTCGCGCCCGAGACGTTTTTTTATCAAAGCGGCAACCTGCTTTGTCTGCGGTGCGGTCAGCAGTTCATCGAATGTTTTTTCAACTTCTTTTT
>JAPLFI010000365.1 GCA_026390755.1 Ignavibacteriota bacterium | reverse complement strand
TGTGGTTTCACAGCATAGATTAGCCATCACTCCCGTAATCACAACCTGTTTAATTCCGTTTTCCCTGAGCATACTTTCAAGTTGTGTATTATAAAATGCGTCGAATTGTGTTTTTACTAATATTTCCGTTCCGGTAAAATCAAGGTTTTCATTTATGTTTGCGTTTTCGTCATTTTTTAAAATATCCTTCCACCATTTATTCAGCATGCCCGCATTTTCTTCCGTATTGATGTGTTTCGTGAAAATAATTTTGCAATTTCTTTTTCTGAATTCTCTCACTAAAGTGTTAATTGGATTCACTATACACGCGGCAGAAGGTATATAGGCATGAGAATCCGGCATAAGGAAATAATTCTGCATGTCAATAACAATAAGCGCAGAATCATCGAACAGGAATTCATAAGCGTGCCTGTTCGACACGGAATAAACCTCTTCGATGAGTTTATCGGCTTTATCGCCGGAATTGTCTAAATAATTTTCCTTTATCAAAGTATATTTTTGTGCAAGGTTACTTTAATTATCAGTCACCGGCGCGGGAAAAATTTACATGTCAAATCCAAACAGCATACCGAAATAAAACTGCCATTCTTTTCCGTAAGTGACAGTTGTTCCGTTGAAAACGCCTGAAAATTTATCAAAACCATACGCCGCACTGAAGAAAATGCTTGTCGGGAAAACATAATATGAAAAAGTCTGGAGTCTGATTTCCGCTCCGATATCTTTTTTGAAGCTCTTTGTATCAATGTCGCTGGAATACCATGCATTTCCGTAGTCGCCGAATACTGAAAAATACAACTTATCCAGATAGAAAGGAGTTATTCTTGTATCAATCTTCGAAAACACAGGAAATCGGTAAGTCAGGTTAGCTGTTAATAAGCGGCCGCCGCCGAGAGAGAAATACGGATACCCGCGCATACCCGGCAGTCCTGCCGCATAAAAATCATAAAAACTATCTACTTTCTTTCCGAATATTACGGCAGTGCGGAGTTTCAGAGCTATCGTGTGCTTGCTGTTGAATAATCCGATTGCTTCGCGCCAGGTTGCATCAACCTTATGGAGTTTATTGTCATTATAAATTGTCGATACATTTCCATTATCATCAACCTGTAATTCCGGATTAATTCTGCTCGATTCATATTCATATCTCACGTTTATTTTCCTCCCGACCGGGTTAATATCCATATTCCGGTTTCCGATGGACCTGTCGTATGCATATTCAAGCGCTATACTGTTCGCACGGAAATAATCCTGCGATGAACCGCGAACATATATACCGCTTTGCGGAAGAACAAAACCGTCTATACTCGAAGCGTATTTAGATAAAGTGTAGAGTACTTTAAAATCGTGATTGTAATTTATCAGTTTAAATGCCGCGGCAAGTTCAAGTGAAAGAAGGTCGTATGCCACTCCGACGCTTAATGTGTCAACTCCGGCATAAAGCAAAGCATCAGCTTTTCTTGATACGTTATAACCGCTTAATGATATCTTGGGCGAAAAATTTAACTTCTTAGCGAACCATCTCCCCGCAACCGGCATACCGTTATCATAATTGAATTGAAGGAATATATCTCTTTCTGCGCGTCTGT
>JAPLFI010000500.1 GCA_026390755.1 Ignavibacteriota bacterium | reverse complement strand
GCAAATGCAATATGAGCGATACCTGTAAAATGAAAGGTCAATGCTCAAAGGATGGCAAATGCAATATGAGCGATACCTGTAAAATGAAAGGTCAATGCTTAAAGGATGGCAAATGCAATATGAGCGATACGTGTAAAACGAACACCAATTGCATGCAAAAAAGCGGTATGAAATGTAACATGGGCGATAAAAAATGCTCCAGAATGAAATAGGATTTCTATTATAAAAAGACGATATTACGGGAAGTTTCCACTGTTTTTAAAATAATTTAATTTTTTCAACACCTAATACTTCTTTTGTCGAATTACTCTGTAAAAACACTATTATCTGTGCATTTCCCGGCACAATCCTGTTATCAATAATATATTCCTTTACGAAATTCACCGGCTGCCCGGGAGTAATGGTTACATCCTCTCCGCTATAATCAGTCAGCATCTGTCTTAATATATTGTTGTAATTAGTTTTACCGTTCGGTGAATTAAAATACAGATCTGATTCCGTAACAACGGCGTATAGTTTTATATCTCCGTATGTCAGACCGCTTATCTGCCCGGCTGAAATATTTAAACTTCCCGCTCCCGTAACAGTATCTATAGTATTGCTTAGAAAAACCGAAAAAGTATTTGTTTTACTTAATCTTTGGTTTATCTGGTTTGTCCATTGCTCTGCCGAAAAAGGTGCTGTCATTATACTGCCCATTAAATATCCGACGGGATTAAACACAACATTGTAATAATTTTCTCTTGCGTTGTTCATCGCGGTGTTAAATCCGTAAAACGGATCTCCCGTAAATAGAGACGTATGTGTGTTTATTATTATCACATCCGTATCGTTTATTGTAACACCTTTTAAAAAACTTATATCATCACAGAAGTTCGCCGATTGCATCATAGAAGTTCGCTGATTGAAAACAGGCTACGCACAGTACATTTGAAAACAATTCCACCAATACCTTGCTGTTCGCCTTTAAATCCGGGTTGGTATGAACCGGGGAATCGAGATTGTTCTCGCAGGAAATAATGATTGCCCCGATAATTAAAACCGATATGTAATATAATATCTTTTTCAATTAAAATTTTGATTGAATCGTTATTCTGAATCCGTCAAATGGATTTACATACCTGCATATTCCGCTTGTGCATTTAAGTCCGCCTCTTTCTGAGCCGTATGATACGATTACAACATTCGACTGATTTAAGTTGTATGATAGTTCTGCTTCAAGCCACATATTTTTTCCCGTTGGCTCGGATTTATCATTTGTAAACTCAGAACTTAAAGTAAAAGAGAAATCCGGTGATCTTGATAAACTTATTGCCGCGAACTGATTCGTGAAATTTTGATTCTCCGGAATCCTTAATGAATAATAAGCCCATTGATTTTCAAATATAAATTTTAAGGTGTAGTCTTTTATAAATGTATATCTCATTTCCAGTGGTATCGTCAAAAGACGTTTTTTATCTGACCCGTTTGCGTATATATCGTTATACAAAACCCCGTACTGCTGGAATAAACCTGCCTTTGCAAATATTTTATCGGATAAATAATATTCCGCTTCTAGACTTACTTCCCAGAATGGTGAGAATGCATCCTTTAACGAAGGAATAAAATTGTATTTCCGCTCGTCGGCTTTGAATGTTACCCTTGAACCTGTATCAATATCCGTGAAACTATAGTGTTTTGAAGCGATACTTCCGTTCAGAATGAAGAAAAGATTACCTTGAAAAGTTTTTTTAGGTGCCCACATAATCTCGATTTGTCCGCCTACTTCATCGTTAAAGTCCGTCACATGCGGTGTTCTCGATGTCAGTGTTGTAGTATGCTCTTTAACGGCTGTCGGAGGGTTCTGGAACGGGAGCATTTTAGTCGGTCTTTCAGTGCTTTGATTGTCGGGTGTTGTGATATCGAATCTGTAATTCTTGTATTCAAATGTAATCCCGAAACCCGGCTTTGTAAAAGAAAGTGAACCGTAATACGCATCGCCGTCAGCCGATAAGCTAAACGGATAAAGTTC
The DNA here is from genome assembly GCA_026390755.1 of Ignavibacteriota bacterium. GTDB lineage: Bacteria > Bacteroidota > Ignavibacteria > Tepidaquicellales > Tepidaquicellaceae > JAPLFI01. The sequence continues at coordinate 2,536 of JAPLFI010000500.1, read as the reverse complement.
GTTTGCTTCCGTATTCGTGTGCTTATGCGCGTAAGAGGAGTAAAGCTGAAAGCCGGGAAGAGTCACACTCGCAAAGAACTCAGGAATGTATGCTTTTATCTGCGTTACAACATTTCCCGAGGGTATGCTTCCCGTAGAATAAACATAATTTGTCCCGATATTTAAAAATTTAACCGGTGATATTTCAAAATTGAAATCCCTGACATTGTATGTCTCGATTCTTTCGGGACTCAGATAATCCCTGTATTCGATATTTCCGGCAAGTATTTCAGATTTTATTTTAACTGTATTCTTACCGCCAATATTCTTTTTGAAAATTATCCTCGCTCCGTCTATTCCCGTATCGTAATACAATTGTCTTTGTTCAAAAGTATTCATCGAAAGTCCTCTGCCTATGATTTCCCAGAAATCACCTGCTCTTACATTCAGTACGTCCGCGCCGTTATATTCAATGTATCTCTTCTTTATCCCTATAAAATCAACTCCGTATTCAATCGGTTTGCTTATTTCATATCTCACTCCGAACACTATATCGTTAACCTGCAATCGCGCATCGCTGATATTTTCAAAGTATTCTTTTGTGTTTTCCAGTCCGTTTACAATTTCTTTCCCGCTTCCGTATCTGAATAAATTATTCAGAGAAGCTTTTACGTTTAAATTGTTCTGAGAGTATCCATTCTCATATAAAAAAAGAGATAATACAATAAAAAGAACAACACAATTTATTATATTACTCTCTCTCAAAATCACCTGATGCCTAATGCTTCTTTGATTTCGTCCTCAATCATTTTCTCGTCGCCGCTTTTATATCCTAAATGCGTGTGCAAAACATTTTTATCTTTACCGATAATCAAATAGTATGGAACGGCATCTTCAGACCCCCCGTACATTTCAAAGATTTTCTTGTCGGTGTCAAGGATAACAGGGAATGTAAAACCCATCGTCGAAACATAAGATTTCACTTTCGATACGGATTTTTGGTTATCAATATTCACGCCGATATATGAGAAACCCTTTTGTTTATACTTCTCATATAATATTTGCATATTTCTCTGCTCTTCCTTACAAGACGGACACCACGACCGCCAGAACCCCAGCATTACAGGACCTTTTTCAATATATGAACCTAATTTTATTTCATTTCCATTTATATCTTCTCCCGCAAAATCGGTGTAATACTGCGCAAATATTTGCGATGAATTTATGAATACAAGAACTAAAATAGTTAATAATAATTTCATGTTTTACTTTCTTAATATGTGTTGTAAATCATATATATTCCCCCGAGAATAACCAGAACACCGCAAATACGCTTTATATATACAGCCGCTTTCGATTTTTCAGTCCAGTTAAGATATTGCTGAACTTTCTTTGTCAGTGTTCCTGCCGCAACGATTACTAATATATGCCCTACTCCAAAAGCAAAGAGCAAAATAATTGAATATATAATATTTGTTTTTGAAACCTGAAATACGACTCCGAGTACTGGAGCCATGTACGCGAACGTGCAGGGACCAAGTCCGATACCGAACAGAAGTCCGAGTATCAAAGCGGCAAGAACTCCTTTATGCTTCGTCGGTTTTATGCCGGCGCTTTCCCACGGAAGCTTTATTATGTCCATCAGGTATAAACCTATCACAAAAAAAACAAATGCAACAATATAGTTTCCGATAGCTCCTATATCCCCCATAAGCCTGCCGGCAATTGCAGTGATTATTCCTATGAGAGCAATAGTTATCAGTATTCCAACCCCGAAAACAAGCGATATCGTAAAAGTCCTTTTAATGGTAATTTCACCCTGCGAGTTGATGAATCCAATAACTAACGGTATACTCGAAAGGTGACAGGGACTTAATAGAACACTGACTATTCCCCATCCGAATGACGCGAAAACAGCAGTGTACGGATTGCCCGTCAATGCTGAACTGAGAAATTCAAAAATACTATCAATCATATTATTGTGGTATGTTTATTCCCTGTGACTGAAAAAATTTATCTATATCTTCTTCGGGGAAAAATCCCTGATGCCTCATTAATTCCTTTCCGCTTGCGTCTTTAAAAACCTGTGTCGGGATTAAATCAATTCCGTAAACTTCCGCGATTTTTGTATCTTTCCACACATCGTGGAATGTAACTTTCACGAGTCCTTTGTATTTCTCCTCGATTGATTTCATAATCGGCTGCATTTTCTTGCATGGAATGCAGTTCACCGAGCCGAGTTCTACGAATTCGATTTTATATTTTACGGAGTCCTTTGCCGAAACCCCGGAAGTCTGTTTAACATTTTCTGTGTTGCTTTTCAAAGAGTTCTTATTGCATGATACAATTGCGAAAACGAGAATCAGCAGTACAACAATCTGTTTTTTCATAATTTTGTCTTTTAAGAATTTTGTTTAATATATTTTAATATTTTTATTATCATTTTATAAATGATTCAATTTCCGAATCCGCATACTTGATAAATCCGTCTTTATTACCGCTGTAAGTCCAGATGCTGTCGAGGTTTTTATATTTTTCTTCTTTTGAATTTTTTTGT
>JAPLFI010000525.1 GCA_026390755.1 Ignavibacteriota bacterium | reverse complement strand
ATAAATACATTTGCAGTCCGGTCACCAAACATTACCGAATCACGTAAAATACCGGCAATATCGTAAGGTTTCTTTACCGAGTCTAAAATAAAATTACCGCCCGCATCGGAATAAGTAAAATTCGGAACAACTACGTTTGCAAGTTCCACTTTTATTCCTGCTAACGGAACGCCGTAAGCATCAACAACTTTTCCGGTAATTGTATTATTACCTCTGTCATCTATAAAAGATACAATATTATCCTCACATGCTGACAGTAAAAACACTAACGATATAAATATTCCTCCGAGATTTAATATTCTTTTTCTGTTTTTCATTTTTACTCATATAAATTTACAATATTATCCTCACATGCTGACAGTAAAAACACTAACGTGATGAAAATTCTGCTGAGACTTAAAACTCGAATTCTGTTTTTCATTTTTACTCATATAATTTTACTTTACTAATAGCATCCGCTTCGTCTCCCCGTACCCCTCCGCCGTCAGCCTGTAAAAATACACTCCGCTCGCAAACCTGCTCCCGTTAAACGTCGCCTCATAACTCCCGGCTGTCTGTCTCTCATTTACAAGCATTTCAACCTCCCGACCCATCACGTCATACACAACTAATCGAACAACCCCCGCCCTCGGCAAATCATATTGTATCCTCGTCACCGGGTTAAACGGATTGGGGTAATTTTGGTTCAAAGAATACAAAGCCGGAGACTCATTACCATTTTGATTCACGAATACAACCCCGCCGTTTGTTGATTTCAGTATTCTGGCAATACTCGGATAAGAATTCAGATCTCCTCCGCTCATTAAGAAAATATTCTGGTCAATTAGTGACAGTCCCGTTGGAATTGTGTTTTGGTTTATATCTTTCACTATCCAGTTTCCTCCATAATTCGTCGTTTTTATCGTTGCAATATTTCCGAAACCATAGATTGCATCAAGCACATTGCCTATAGCAAACGCCGTACCTGTTGACTGAACACTTTCAATATTAACCATCATTCTATCGGATATGTAAAAAATTGAATCCCATAGATTTCCTGCGTTTGTAGTTCTGTATATTTTCGTCATACCGGTTTCACTAAACCCTATAGCAATTCCCGTTGTTGAGTTTAAAAAGGTAAAGTCTTCGATTTGGTCAATTCTTGGAAACATCGTTTTTACAAAACTCGAGCCTCCATTTGTTGTTTTATAAATTACGCCGTATGCTCCAGTCGCACCGTAACCATAGTATCCGCCTACAAATCCTGTATTCAAATCAAAGAAATACATATTATCCAGCTCAATCCCGCCTTCTATCAATTTTATCATCTGCCAATTCATGCCTGCATTTGTTGTTTTATAAAACCTGGTATTTCCGGCTGAATTTGAATCTATTAACGCATATCCAGTGTTTGCATCAAAGAAATGTATATTGTTCATATAGCCTGTTAATGTATCGAACACACCGGTTTTTACCCAATTCACTCCGGAATTTGTTGATTTCAAAAAAGCTGTTTTATATTCCGAATACATTTCAGTTATACCTTTTGATATAAATTTTCTTCTTAAGTGAAGTGGTAGAAAATTAAATCCCGGCGAATATATTTTCGTAAAATTATTATAAATATTTTCAGCACCGCAGGCATAAACAGTAGTAGAATTAATAAACTGTACATCCGATAACGCTCTTATTTCTAAGGGATAGGACGCTATAATCCAGTTTACACCTGAGTTCGATGTGTAATATAATTGTTCGTAAAAAGTACCCACCGTATGTCCGCAAGACACACCGGTATTGATATTATAGAAACCGAGAGTGTATGCAATTCCGTTATAAGGAAGCAGATAATTAGACCACTGACTCTGACAATTACGAATTAAAAAAGTTGAATTCAGAATTAAAAATGCAGAAATGATGAAAAGTAATTTGAAAATTATTATTTTCATATTCATATAATTAATTTATTTGATTAATGTCATCCGTTTTGTCTCACTATACCCCTCCGCCGTTAGCCTGTAAAAATACACACCGCTTGGATATTGTGATGATATAATTTAATTATCAGCCCTTTTGATTACGGGTTGTCTATCGTTATTGAAATAGGATTTCCCGCAATAAGAATCGTCTGAATAATATTATTCTCTTTTGTATCAATTATAGATATTGTCGCTGCGGCTTGATTAAGAACATAAGCATATTTACCGTCACTATTAAAGGCAACTGAAACCGGCATTTTAAATCCATCGATATTGGCGATTATAGAATCGGTTTCAGTACTTATAACATATACTATACCATCAACCACGTTAGTAACATATACCATCTTTCCATCTGGAGATGAGGCAATACCTCTCGGTTTTTTAATGTCTTTGATGCGTTTTATAATGTTATCGGTTTTTGTATCATATTTAGTGACTTCATCAAAATCAAAATTCACCATATATCCGAATTTCTTGTTTTCTGTAAATGCCATTTCCATTGGACGCCCGCCGGTTTTTATCTTTTTTATAACTTCAAGCTTAATGGGGTCTAATACATACAAATAAGGAATAAAAATCTGTGGTTGATAAATCTTGTTTTCATTTTCGATATAATATAGGGGACCTGTTCCCTCTGTCAGTTTTTTTACTATAGTGTTATTATATGTATCCATGACCCATAAACCTTCTCGGGATTGATGTGAAATCAAAACTTTGTTTTTTATTCCAAGAAGATATGTTGGATTTTCGCCTGCATCTGTTGTTGCAACTGTTTCGTTTGTCTTTCTGTCGAATACTGTAAGATTTCCTGAACCATAATTTGATATGTAACCGTTAGATCCTTCGGATGGAAAGCATATCCAGTCTGAACCCGTCCCGCATGGTATTATCCCGATAAGCTCATTCGTTTTGGTATCAAATACAGTCACGAAGTTTTCAGATAAGTGACAAATATAAGCAAGTCCCGGTCCGGAAATATTATCATATTTTGTCGGAAGGGAATAAAGAGAATCAAATTGAAAATTCGAATCATTTTGTGTCAACTTTAGATCATTAGGTGTCTGTAATCGATATACTCCTGCTTTTATACTTACCAAAAGAATAAAAACAGCGATAAAAAATATAATTATATTTTTCATACTCTTAAAATATTATTTAACGAATTAATATCATTTTCCTCGTCTCGCTGCACCCCTCCGCCGTTAGCCTGTAAAAATACACACCGCTCGCAAACCGCGTCCCATCAAACGTCACCTCATAACTCCCCGCCGCCTGCCTTTCATTCACAAGCATTTCAATCTCCCGCCCCATCACATCATACACCGCCAGCCTCACAACCCCCGCCCTCGGCAATTCATACCCTATCCTCGTCACAGGATTAAACGGATTAGGATAGTTTTGGAATAGTGAATATGATGCAGGTATTTCCGAGCTGATGCTCTGTTCATCAGTGAGAATTTCAGACAAATTACGCCGCCATACAGCTTGACTTGTACCGGCTAATATATAATTGTCCTTAATCAGTAAAGAATAAACGTCGAATATACCGAAAAACCCCTGATTTTTAAGCACCCAGTTAGCACCGTTGTTAGTGGAGAGATAGACACCTGCGTTTGTCCCTGCAAATATATTATTTCCACTGAGTGCAAGGGCAAATACAGTACTATAAGTCAAACCAATATGATTCCATTTTCTTCCGTTGTTAGAGGAAAAATAGACACCAATGTTACCGCTTGTCCCGGTTCCCGCGTAGATATTATTTCCGCTGATAGCGAGGGAAAGAACTGTTTTGTTATTCAATGTTGTTGGCGTCCAATTCGCACCGTTATTCGAGGATGTATGTACACCACTCCCGCCAAGCCCTGCAATAATATTATTTCCGCAAACAGCGAGTGAATATGCATATCCATAATACAATGATGTAGGATTCCAATTTGCACCATAATCTGTAGAAAGATAAATGCCATAGCTTGTTCCTGCAAAAATATTATTTCCGAATGTCGTAAGAGCATTAATATTAGGACAATAGCTAAAAACAGTTTGAGTCCAGTTAATGCCGTTATTTGTTGAGCGATAAACGCCATTACCATTACCCATCCCGGCAAAAATATTATTTCCAAGTGTAGCAAGGGAATATATAGTTACATTTGACAAAGATGTTTGAGTCCAGTTAATGCCATCATTAGTGGAACGAAATACGCCAAAGTATAATGAACCCGCAAAAATATTATCACCGAGTAATGCAAATGCGTATCCACATGCACCTGCTTCATCGGTCTGTACCCACTGGCTCTGACAATTTCGAATTAAAAATGTAGAATTGAATACTAAAATAGCAGAAATGATGAAAAGTAATTTGAAAATTATTTTTTTCATAATACTTATTATTTAGGTTTATTGCCTCCTTGCCGAATATACATCCGTAATGGGCAATAAAAAATGCAAATATCTAAGTAAATCACAACATCTCCACCGCTTTCCTCTTCAGCTCATTAGTCGTGTGAATATATTGGATTGTCGTGTTTATACTGCTGTGCCCGGCTAATTATTTCACCGTGTTAATATCCGTGCCGCAACTTATTAAATTTGAAATAAAAGAGTGCCTTAGTGAATGAAATTTTTTGTTCGGAAAAATTACCAATTTCCCGAATAGAAACTCCAGCCGAAAAAATTGCTGTTATTTGAATTTTTTAGAAAAGGGTTTATATTTATTGCCTGAGTCATTAATTGTTCCATCGAACTAACATTATCAAACCTTGAGACCCTCCAGGTATATTGAGTGTTTGTGCTCAAATTAAATAAATCATCTGATAATCTCG
>JAPLFI010000037.1 GCA_026390755.1 Ignavibacteriota bacterium | reverse complement strand
GACGCTTTCCATGTTTCGCCAAAATCATCAGGCGTTTGAGGCAGTGGATATCCGGGACCTACTTTCATTACGTATCCCGACTGTACAACTTCGCGCTCCTGAACTCCCGGCGGAAGATATAATCCCGTTTTTGTACGGTCAGCAAGCGACTTGGGTTTTATCAGAACCCGATCGCCTACTATTATAAGATTTTTCAGTTTAGTATCTGTATTTAATTCCATTCGTTTTATTTCTTTTATTACAAAATGCTGCAATAAAGCTCTTGCTCTTACAAACCGCATAAATCGTTCTTATAAATATCCCTTTAGGGACAAAATATTTAAATCCTTGTCCTGAAATTATTTCAGGAACTAAATATTTATACACCTCCCAAAAAGTTCTTAACACTTAACACTTATTTCAAACCGCAAAAACTATTTTATATACCTGAAGTCAATACCGGCTTTCAACTGAAGGAGAAATTCATATATCAATTTAATCGTGTTTTCGACGTCTTCTTTCTGTACCATTTCAACCGTCGTGTGCATATATTTCAGAGGAATTGACACAAGCGCGGAAGCAACCCCCATTCCGGAATACGCGAAAGCGTCCGTATCCGTACCGGTCGAGCGATAAACCGCATCGCGCTGGAATTTTATTTTTTTCTTTACCGCAACATCAATAAGCATGTTCAAAACATTGTTATGAACTGCCGGACCGTACGTAAGCACGGGACCCGCGCCTGTTTTTGTATCGCCTGACGATTTTTTATCATACATCGGTGCGTTTGTATCGTGAGTAACGTCCGTAATTATTGCAAGATCGGGTTTAATCCTGTGCGCAATCATTTCCGCTCCGCGAAGTCCGATTTCTTCCTGAACGGAATTTACAACGTATAATCCGAACGGAAGTTTTTTCTTTTTTTCTTTAAGCGCGCGTGCAACTTCCGCAATTACAAAACCGCCCATTTTATTGTCAAGCGCCCGCCCGACGTAATAGCGGTTATTCAGAATAATCAATTCGTCTTCAAACGTGGCAACACATCCTACATGAACTCCGAGTTTTTCAACTTCTTTTTTTTTCTTGCATCCGCAATCGAGAAAAATGTTTTTCATTGTCGGCGTTTCTTCTTTCTGAGCGTTGCGAACGTGTATGGCAGGCCAGCCAAAGACGGCTTTCACAGTGCCTTTTTTTGTGTGTATGTTCACCCGCTTTGACGGAGCAATCTGATGATCCGAACCTCCGTTGCGCTTTAAGTAAATATATCCGTCATCTGTTATATAACTTACGAACCAGGCAATTTCGTCCGCGTGTGCTTCAATTACAACTTTATATTCTGCTTTTGGGTTTATAACTCCGACAATCGAGCCGTATGTGTCGCTTATATAATCGTCAATATACGGCTTCATATAATCCAGCCATATTTTCTGACCCGGATATTCGAATCCTGTCGGCGAAGGGGTGTTTAAATATTTCTCAAGAAAAATCCAGCTTTCGTTCCTCATTATTTAATTTTATTGTTTTTCTATGTCGTTCTTTCGGATATTGAATTCTGAACCGGAATCCATTTATTATTGACAGATAAATTTAACAAACTCTTTCCGCGAGATGTTACCGAAATAAAAATTTAAATCTATATCTTTCAGCGCTTCGCTCACTTCCGCCGCCCGGTAAGGCTTTCCGCGAAGGAATGCTTCAACAACCTCGGTCTCGCCGTAGCCGAGATAATCTCCGTAAAATTTAATATCTTCAATATTCCCGTCTTTGACAAATATACGGGCGTCTATCTGCCCAAAGCCGAAACGGTGAATTTTCTGAATGTTAAATTCCGGCGAGCGCCCGTAATTCCAGTTCCACGTGCGGTATTTTGAACTCGAGAGGTGCATCACTTCCGCCCACTCTTCACCTGTAAGTTCAAGCGGAGGCGCATTTTCGCCGCTTGTAAAGATCGAGTCGGTAATTTTGTTAGTAAATTCTTCAATTGTCATCGGCGCATCAAGAAATTCCGTAATATTAGCAACGCGGCTGCGTATTGACTTTATTCCTTTGCTCTCAATTTTATCGGCTTTAACATTGAGAGCTTCAACTACGTTATCAAGGTTTGAATCAAACAACAGCGTACCGTGAGAGAACATTGACTTCATGTTGGTGAATTGCGCATTGCCGGATATTTTTCGCCCGCCAACTGTAATGTCATTCCTTCCTCCGAGTACGGCATTTACTCCCATTGACTGAAGGGTTTCTATTACGGGTTTTGTAAATTTCTCGAAATTGTGAATGCTGTACTGAGTATATTTTGTAATAAAACTGAAGTTCAGATTGCCCAGGTCCTGATAAACTGCCCCGCCGCCTGAAATGCGGCGGACTACGTGAATACCATTGTCATGGACGTAATCGCTGTTGATTTCTTCAACGGTGTTCTGGTGTTTTCCGATAATAACCGACGGCTCGTTAATATAAAACAGCAGATATGAAAAATTTTCAAGTTCAAGGTTCCTGACGCAATACTCTTCAAGCGCCAGGTTGAAAGTCGGGTCATGATACCCCTTGTTGTTTATTAATCTTAATTTCATTCTTTGTTTTTTGGTTTACAGCTTAAGTTAGTTATTATATTGTAAATGTTAAATAACTTTAACCACGCAAAAAAGTTCTGCGGGGCGATATACCGGTATTGGAATCAAAAGTTACTTCTCATAAAATTCACTCCTTCTGTCTTTAAAAATATTGTTACGGCTGTTTAAATTTTTGTTAAGCGCAAGTGCCGGGTCTATTTCAATTACGGCAAGTTCGTCTTTATCCCGGGAAGCCCTGAAAAGATAATCACCGTTTGGATTTAAGATAACACTTCCTCCTGTGAACTCCATTTCTTTTCCCCCGCAAATTTCTCTTCCGGTTCGGTTTGAAGTGACGGTGAAAACCTGATTCTCAAGCGCACGTACTGACATCGCGCTCTGGCAGTATGGCATAACAAGGTTCGAGCTGTGACAAATAATCTGCGCACCGCGCAGAGCAAGCGCGCGGGCAGTTTCAGGAAAAAACCAGTCGAAACATATCATCATGCCTATTCCGACATCCTCATATCCTCTGCCTGAAATTCGGTGGACTTCAAGCGGAATATTCCCCGGCGAAAACCAGAGCTTTTCCTCATAAAAGAGATGGATTTTCCTGTAAATATAATAACGTCCGTCGGGTGAAATCAGTATGGAAGAATTATAAAACCGCGTCTTTCCGCCTTCGTCTGCCTTTTCCGGGAAACCCGAAACAATATACGCATTTTTTTTCTCTGAAATTTTTCTTAGGGCATTACAAAATAATCCGTCTTCCGGGAATTCCGATAACTCTTCCAGTTCATCAATTGACGCAAACAGATAACCCGAACTTGCAAGCTCGGGAAGAACAAGTAAATCAAATTCTTTCCCGCGTGCAAGATTCTCAATATTTTTAATGTTTTCTTTAACTTTACCGAATATCGGTTTGAACTGAAGTATTCCTGTTTTCATATCTTTATATTATTCTGCTTTAATGTCTGTTCTCTATAATAAATTACTCGCGAGTTCGGCAAGTTCTGAGCGCTCTCCTTTTTCAAGGTTAATGTGTGCGTAAAGCTTCTGCCCTTTAAAGTGCTCGATTAAGAAAGACAATCCGTTTGACAGTGAATCGAGATACGGATGGTCAATTTGATATATATCGCCCGTGAATACAAGCTTCGCTCCCTCTCCTACGCGCGTAATAATAGTTTTAATTTCGTGGGGCGTGAGGTTTTGCGCTTCGTCAACTATAAAGAAAATCCTCTGCAAACTGCGCCCGCGTATATATGTAAGCGGCTCTACTATAAGTTTTTCTTCCTTAATCATCGTAGTTATTTGCTGATGATGTTTGTCCGTTTCGGCATACTGATCCTGAATCACTTTCAGATTATCCCATAACGGCTGCATATAAGGTGCCAGTTTACTCTCCACGTCACCCGGCAGATATCCGATATCTTTATTGCTCAGCGGAACGACGGGACGTGCAATATAAATCTGCCTGTATTCCTTCTTAACAGCAAGAGCGGAAGCAAGCGCCAGAAGCGTTTTCCCGGTACCGGCTTTTCCCGTAATAGTTACAAGCGGAATATTCTTGTTGATAAGCGCATTTACTGCAAAAGTCTGCTCGGCATTTCGCGGCATGATTCCGTAAATAGGGTTTTTATCAATCCGCTCAACAAACTCCTTGTTTGAATCCAGATGTGCAAGGACTGAACGGTTTTTATTCCTTATAATGTAATATTTATTAGGATTTACTTCGCCTTTATCCTGCTTCATAACTTCCTTTGCGGAAATGCGGAAAGGCATCTGATAAATCTGCGAAAGGAGTTCATCGTTAAAATCTTCTATAAATTCCTTTCCGCTGTATAGTTCTTCGACGCTTCCTATCGTATCGGTAGTATAATCCTCTGCAAGAACACCTATTGCTTTCGCTTTCATGCGGAGATTAACGTCTTTTGTGACAAGTATAACCGATAATGCGTCTTTTGCTTTTTTCTTAAGTTCATACGCCGTACTGAGAATACGGTGGTCGTGAGTATCTTCCCGGAAGAGATCCCGGATTTCATCGCTAAGGCCTTTTGTAAGCGCAATTTTCACTTTACCCTTCCCGCGTCCAAGCGAAATACCGCCGTTAAAGAGCGCCTTACCCGTCAGCGAGTCGAGTGTGCGCGCAAATCCCCGCGCATTAAGGTTTATAACCTGACTACCGCGTTTGAAGTGGTCAATTTCTTCGATTACTGCCAGTGGTATAACAATATCGTTTTCCTCAAACTGGTGAATGCAGGTCGAGTCATGCAGTATTACGTTTGTATCAAGAACGAAAGTCTTAGGTGCTTTTTTCTTTGCCATAGTATAATCTCCCCGTTACAAAGCCCCGCCGAAAAAAATGTCCTGCGTAAGGCAATATTAAATTAAAAATTAAAGTATTCTTTTAATGCCGCCGTTGCCCGTTTACCGGCTGTTTTTTCAAATTTTGCTGTTTCAGCGGAATTTTTTGACGTAATAGCCGTCTTTACTCCCTCAAAAGAGCCGTATTCACGGAGAAGTTTCCGGGCTGTTTTCTCTCCGATGTTTGTAATTGTGTTCAGTTCCGACCTCAGCGTGCGTTTGTCCCGCAGACTGCGGTGAAATTCCACCGCAAAGCGGTGTGCCTCATCTCTGATACGCTGGAGAAGCTTAAGTCCGCTTGATGTTTTCGGAACAGTGTGAGAATCGGAATCATTCGGGAAATAAATTTCCTCAAGGCGTTTAGCCAAACCGATAATGTTAATGTTCGGTTGTTCATAATTTATTTCCTCACTTGTTTGCTTATCCGGCAATGTTGAACCCGCGGAATCCGCCCTTTTTACGGGGATAAACATTTTTGATGGATTTCCCGTATTTACTTTAAAGCCAAGATCTGTCAGCGATTTAACGGCAGAAGAAAGTTGTCCCTTGCCGCCGTCCACTATAACAAGATCAGGCGGATTCCCTTTTTCTTCAAGCAATCGCCTGAATCGCCGGTGAATTACTTCCCGCATTGAAAGAAAATCATCGGACATTCCGATTTCATTAAGAACACTGTTTATTTTGTATTTTCTGTATTCTGTTTTTCTGGGCTTTCCGTCCTGAAATACAACCATTGAGGCAACCGTCTCCGTTCCCTGTAAATGAGAGATATCAAAGCACTCTATTCTGCGCGGCAGTTTGTACAGGCGCAGGTCGCGTTTCAGAGCTTCGACTGACGGAGCAATAAACTCTCGTTTTAATTTTGCGAGTTTAAGCTCGCCAAGCATCAGCCTGGCATTACTCGCAACCATTGCTATAAGCT
>JAPLFI010000470.1 GCA_026390755.1 Ignavibacteriota bacterium | reverse complement strand
TATAATTTTGAAAACATAAAAAAAACAATTATTATGGTATTCCTGACAAAAAGATACGCGGAATACTACATCTGGTGGATTGACGACTCTCAAAACCGTCATGTCCTGAGCACAAAAACAAAATCGAAAACCGATGCGGCGGCAGTTCTCAGGATGACCGGCAATAAATTAATGAATCTGATAAGTATCAATGAGATTGAGAAATACAGGATTAAGAAAAATGAGACTTTGAACGAGACGAGCATGAATATTCACCTCCGGCACATAAAAGCATTCATACATAAAGCTTTCGAAAGTAAATATATTTACAGGGACTGGTACAAGAAAATTACTTTCAAAAAGTTATCCGATAAACGGCGGATACCGATTCCCAGGGATGATATAAATGTAATAATCGAAAAAGCGACAGAGCCGGTTATGAAGGAAATAATATCATACTGTTATATGACCGGGAGCCGGAGGAACGAGATTGCAAATCAGACGTGGGAAAATATAGATATTGGAAAGCGGACGATAACAATCAGGAACAGCGACACTTTTCAGACAAAATCGAAAAAGAACAGGATAATACCACTGAACCGCGCGCTTGACGAAATGCTGAGGGGGAAGTACCTGCAGGAGCAGATACTGGACAGAAAGAACTTTGTCTTCAAATTTAACGGTAAACAGGTAAGCAGTGATTACGTGACGAGGAATTTCGCGAGAACGGCAAGAGGGCTCGGGTACGGTCCAGAAATAACTTTCCACAGTTTAAGGCATTCGTTCATCACGAACCTTATCACGTCCGGGACGGACATCAATACTGTAAAGGAATTAGCCGGACACAGCAGTATTACGACGACCTCGCAATATATACATACGACGAATGAGATAAAGAGACGGGCGGTGGAGATGCTGTGAGCGGCGGGCGACGGGAATATACTACCTGTTTATTGCCGATAATGCATAGTGTATATATATTAACGGCAATAAACAGGTAGTAAAAACGCTTATCGAAAATGGATGACCAGCAAGCGGGTGCCCCCAGCATAAAATCCCGATTCGCTTTGCTCATACGGGATCTTCGACTTGCTGGAATGACAAAATATAAATAGAAAAGATGCGGGCGAGGAAGGACGGAATGACAAAACAGAAAAGATGCGGGCGAGGCAGGACGGAATGACAAAACAGAAAGGATGCGGGCGAGGAAGGACGGAATGACAAAACAGAAAAGATGCGGGCGAGGAAGGCTGGATTGACACAATAATAAAAGAGACGTTTATATAAAATAATAACCTAATCACTACTTATTCATTGCCAATAATCTATATGTTATATATATTAACGGCAAATAAGGCGTAGTAACATGAGTAACTCTAAAATATTTAAAGATTTTTCAGACAAGAGCGTATTCACTCTTGAAGAAGTAATAAAGAAGTATAAGGCAGATAAGAAGAATGCAAACAGCATCCTGCACTACCTTATCAAAAAAGGCATTATCGGAAAAGTAAAGAGAGGTCTATATTATACGATTCCGATTAACGCGAACGGGGAATATCAGCCGGAGGCAATTTTAGTGGCAGGTAAACTATCACCGCAGTATTTTCTCGGCTATCATACCGCACTGGAAGTGAACGGAGCAGGATATTCCAAATTCAATGCAGTTTATATAAGTTCGAATAATCATTTCAAAAAATTCAGTTTTAAAGGGATTACATATTTTAATGTAAGTCCGGTTAATAATGATTTTACAACCGGAATAACAAAAGTAAATCTTGGCTATAACGTTATAAGAGTATCGGACAGGGAGCGAACACTTATAGACTGCATTGACAAACTCAAATATGCAGGCGGCTTAGAGGAATATCTGAAAAGCGTTAAAATGTTTCCGTCAATTAATTCCGGCAAAGTGTTCAGGTATGTTCAGTTATTCGGTCAAAGAAACCTTTACAATAAAGCCGGGTGGGTATTATCAGTATTTAAAGACAGATGGAGAATAACGGAAACACAGTTAGACAAATTCAGGGAAAATAAATCGGACCATATCGTGTATCTGAGCGACAATAAACGGAACAGTAAATTTAATTCAGAGTGGAACGTAATCACTCCGGGAAGCGTGGAAAGCATAATTACAGAAGTATGATTAAAAAATATGACAAAGTACATTTAGAAGGATTTGGTTTCAGTCATTTAAGATTAGTCGAAATTGAGACGGATTCTTAGCGGACTTCCGCAAAAATGCTTATATATCAGGGCTGAATGTGCTAAAACTGCAAATATAGTGTATTTTTGACGATTATCCGGGATTATATGGAAAATTTTCTCGCTATATGGTAAATATTCTCTCCTTCGTATAGTTAATTGGAAATATTTCTCTGTTTTATGCTTTTATTTGGAAAATATTCTCGTTATTTTCAGGAAAATAAATTATTTATGGAAAATATTCCAGAAATAGTATTTGGTTCTTCCGACAAGAATGAATCGAGGGCAATTTCAAAATTAGTAAAAGAGAAAAGATTAAAGAAAATTGCGCCGAGGATTTACACGTCAAATCTTCTGGATTCAGAATCTTCAATCATAAGAAGAAATCTTTTTTATATTCTGGGAAAATTATTTCCCGGCGCGGTATTGAGTTACCGGTCCGCATTTGAATTCAAGCCGACAGAAGACGGAAGTATTTACCTCACATATAAATATTCAAAAAATGTTTATATACACGACGCAAAAATCAGGCTGATAAAAGGCGCGGGTCCTTCAGAAGGCGATAATAAAGTATTCGGCGATTTATATGTATCGCAGAAAGCGAGAGCTTTCCTTGAAAACCTGGGCAGGGACAAGCAAACAGGTTTGACGAGAAGAAATCTGGATATAAAAACAGTTGAAAAAGAATTAGAAAAAATAATAATAAGCGGCGGCGAAGATGAATTAAATAAGTTGAGGGATACAGCCGGGCTGTTATCGGAGAAATTAAATTTTCAAAAAGAATTTAAAAAGCTGAATGATATAATAAGCGCGATGCTGGCAACACATCCTTCGAAGATACTGAAATCCCCTGCCGCACTGGCAAGAGCATTCGGGAAGCCATACGATTCAAGAAGATCAGAGCTGTTTGAAAATCTTTTCAGGTTTCTGGAGAAACAGGATTTTCCTTATATACCGGAAAAAAATACAGCAGAAAAATCATACAGAAACTTTGCTTTTTTTGAAAGTTACTTTTCGAATTACATTGAAGGAACAAGATTAGAAATTGAGGACGCCAAAGAAGTAATAAGAACCGGAATACCGTTACCACTGCAGATAAATGATTCACACGATGTACTGGGAACATATCTGGTAGTTTCGGAAAGAGGAAACATGAACAGGACACCCGAAACCCCGGATGAACTTACCGGTTTGCTGAAGCACAGGCACAGAATTTTATT
>JAPLFI010000185.1 GCA_026390755.1 Ignavibacteriota bacterium | reverse complement strand
TCAACTGGAATAATATAAACAAAAAACCGAGAAATTCCTCCGGCTTAAGAGTGTTATTAATAAGTATCTCTCTTCCGCCGAACCATAAGACAACAACTCCCGCCAATATCGTAAGGAATTCATTCATCGGCGAAACGGAATCGTTCATAATAACAATTCTCTTCATAAGCCGGTAATGCTCGTCAGACTCTTTTATGAAACTATTGTTCTTATAATCTTCGGCGTTGAATGCTCTGATTATTTTGGAAGCGTATATCGTTTCCGTTATGATTGAAATCAGGTCTGACATCTTATCCTGCGCGCGGCGGCTTCTCCTTTTAAGAGACCCTCCGAGTCTTGTTATCAGAAATATACTGACCGGGAATATAGTAAAAGCTATCAGTGTCATCTGCCAGCTTATGAATAAAGACATTGTGAGATATATGGCTACAAGCAAAGGATCTTTCATCAGATTATAAAATGTAGCTGATATGGCGAACTGTACGAGGTTAATATCGTTCGTCATTAGCGAAATAATATGTCCGGTGCGCTGTTCTGTAAAATATTTGACCGGTAAAGCGTTTATCTTCCTGAATATCTGATTGCGGAGGTCCCTGACCAGACCTTTCTCAACAAACTGTACAAGAACCGACTGAAAATATCCCGTCAGATTTTTAAGGAAAAAAGCCGCAACTATGAGAATACATATCAGTATAATGGCATCCGGCTTTCCGTTCTTGAAAATATATGATTCGAATGCATACTGAAATTGTTTATAGAAATTAATATACTCGCCTGCCGCCGGAGCGCCCGTAAGCGGCTCACTACCCATGAAAAGTGTTTTTAGAAGCGGTATCGTGAGATAAATTGAAACTGCGCTGAATATTGAAAATAAAACCGAAAAAATTACCGAAATGAACAGCGTCATTTTGTATTTGCCAAGGTATCTGAAGAGCCTTTTGAATGTTCGCATTTAGTAAATATTAATTATCGTCGGTTTTTAAAACGTCATTTTATAATACTTAAAAAATAGCTCAATTTTTATTAAATATTAAGGAAATTAATAAAATACTTTTCTTATAAAAATATGGGCGGTCATTAAAAGCCGCCCTTTTTTATTGTGTAAGAAATAATTACTTTACATATATGCTGTCGCGGCGTTTAAATATGGATATCGAACCTAACAGGCTGAGTCTATTGCTCAGGCGCAAACAGTCGGCTGATGAAAAAATTATTGACCTGACGGTTACAAACCCCACTATTCTTGGGTTTAAATACAATAAAAAAGAAATTCTCAGGGCAATTTCGGACGAGAGTTCTCTCACTTATATTACTGACTCCAAGGGACTTTTATCGGCAAGAAAAGATATTTGTAATTATTATGCCGGTAAGGATATCAAAGTTGACCCCGAATCCGTTTTTATAGTTCCCGGCACAAGCGAAGCATATTCTTATATTTTTAAACTTCTTCTCGATCCGGATGATGAAATTTTGGTTCCTCAGCCGTGTTATCCGCTGTTTGAATTCCTCGCTTCACTCGATTGCGGAAAAGTGGTTTATTATCCCCTGATGTACGATTTCAAGGACGGATGGATGCCTGATTACAAGGTTATTAATAAACTTATAGGACCGAGATCAAAGGCAATAGTTATCGTTAATCCGAACAATCCTACCGGCTCATACGTACGGAATGAAGACGCCTATAAATTCAACGAAATTTGTCTGAAGCATGATATAGCGATTATATCGGATGAAGTATTTTCGGATTTTACGGTAGAGCCGAACGATAATATTTTTAAAACTTTCGCAGGTAACAATAAAGCGATGACATTTGTACTGAACGGTTTCTCAAAACTCATTGCACTGCCTCAGCTGAAATTCGGATGGATTGTCGTATCAGGACAGGCTACCCATCTTGATGAAGCCATTCAGAAACTTGAAATTATTACGGACACATATCTTTCAATCGGCACACCCGTTCAGCTTGCCGCCGGACGGCTTTTCAAAACGAGAGAGGATATTCAGCATCGCGTCTGCGGAAAAATTATTCAATGCTCAAAGGCAGGTTACTTCTGAACCCCGACGTGAAAGTCCTTAAATGCGAAGGCGGATGGAGTGCCGTTATATCGTTCGGGAATTTACTGATTGCCGAAGAGGAATTTGTGTGCAGATTGCTCGATAAAATGAACGTGCTGATACATCCCGGATATTATTACGATTTCTGGAATGAAGGATACGCTGTTCTCAGTCTTCTGACGGAGCCCGAAGTTTTTGAAGAGGGAATTGACCGCCTTATACGTTTTATTACAACAGGAATATAAAAAAACCCTGTCTCTTCTCAGAAACAGGGTTTTATGTTATAACTAATCACCTCCTGCAAAACCCCCGCAGGTGTGACATATCGGTGTTCTCTTTTATTTTATCAGCATCATTTTCTTCACCTGAGTGAAATCGCCTGATTGAATCCTGTAGAAATATGTACCCGATGCGAGAGCAGAGCCGTCGAATCTCACATTATAGCTTCCCGCCTGCATTTGTTCGTTTACGAGTGTACTGATTTCCCTGCCTGCTATATCGAATATCTTCATGTTTACAAAACCGTTTTTCGGTATATCAAATTTTATATTAGTTACCGGGTTAAACGGATTCGGATAATTCTGATAGAGCGTATAAACATTCGGAATATTTCCCGCAAGAGGAGTTACGTTCGTTGCAAGGTTATTGAATCTTATCCCCCATCCGAGCAGGAGTCCCTGGTCCGGAGTAAATGCATCGTTAATTGTAAGTACCCAGTTTCCGTTCGTCGGAGAGCCTCCGAGCGCACCGATTGCATTCTGAGGTTTCACGTAGTTTGACCATGGAGTCAGGAATGTCGTGCTGGTCACAATATCTCCCGTAGCGTCATCGAATATTGTTAAATATCCGTTATCATAAGCTCCGCCGTTACTGGTTGATAGAATCCTGTTTTGCCCGTTAGGTGCAGTAAGGGTCAGCGTAAGGTCGGAAGTATATGTATGCTGAATAGCTACAAAGACCTGAGCGCTTGTGACTGCAATTGATGAACCCGATATCGTTATTGTATCTTTGGTTAATCCCGGGTCGAGCAAAACTTTATTGGGTACGCTTTTGTAAAAAGCCGTTCCGAAATTAGTTCCGTTAAGAACTGTAGTATGAGCGTTAAAATTGCCTGAATAAGCGCCTGTTGTGCTTTCATTTGAATATCCGCTGAAACGACTGCTGTTTGTAGTTCCTGCATTGACAAATGAACCGTTGATTCCCGTAATAGCGGAGAAATTATTGAGATTGCCGTCAAAATTCCATATTCCTACGAGGTTAGCATTTGGCAGTAAAGCTCTGCCCGAAACCAGCATATTATTTCTTATCTGGGTTATAGTTTGTGCAGATGCCCACATTCTTACCTCGTCCATGTATCCTCTGAAATGATTTGCCGTGCCGCCGTGCCAGCCGCCGATTCTGAGTGTACCCGAGGTTGATGTCCATGCTGAAGCAAGCGTAACAGGAGTGCCGCTTTGCTGACCGTTAACATAAAATGTTACTGTGTAACTGCCGCCGCTTAAAGACCATTTTGCCGCGATGTGAGTCCATTTGTTAAGCGGTATTGCCGCGCCGTCAGTATTCGCATACTGCGCGGCTCCTATATCAAGGACCTGTTTATTGCCAATGCTTTGTCTTATACCCCAGAAGAGATCGAATCCTGTAGTTCCTCTCGATAGTAACATGTGCGTTGTAGTCTGTGTTGTGGGATATACCCAGGCTTCAAGCGTTCCGTTTGAGCTCTGATTGAACGCGGCATTACTCGGTACGGTTACGTAATCATCAATGCCTCCGCTGAATAGACAGGCGAGGTTATACGGAATCGGCCTGCCTGCAGTCGTTGTGAAAGCACCGGCGCCGCCGTTAAATGTACCGTTAAATCCGCTAATATCATCAAAAGCAGTGGTGCCGGTATTAAAAGTCCATGATGAAACCAATCCTGTATAAGCCAGGCTTGAGGTCAAAGCTTCGCTTGCATTAGCGCCAGCACCGTCGCCGACGCCGGTGAATCTGTTCTCGGCAATTTGCGCCGCCGTTCTTTCAGGATTCCACCATCTTACTTCATCTATACTTCCTTCAAAAAACCCGTCGGGATAAGCCGCATTGCCGCCGATAATCACGGGGTCGGTATTTAAATTCCAGGTTGCGGCTGTGGGTCCCAGTGTATTGATAAGAGCGCCGTTGACGAATAATTTAACCGTAAAAGCAGCGGGACCTCCTGACCAGGTTACTGCAATGTGCGTCCATGTATCGGTAACGATTGGCGTTGTGAAAGTGAAAAAAGTCGCCCCTATCCTGAAATAGACGGATGTTGCATTAACTCCTAAATAACACCCGATTGTAGCCACGGTAGCTCCTTTGGCAATTATCGTATTGCCGTGTGTTAAGTTAGTCGGATATATCCACATTTCCGCAGTGCCGTCGAAATTCTGATTGAATAAAACATTGTGCGGAACGGATACGTATTTAGTAGCGGCGCCTAAACCGGCTAAAACTCCGTTGACGCTGAAGCTTCCGTATTCGTCCGTATTATTCCGGGGATTCCCCTGAAAGTTCGGTCTGTCGGTGATTGTTTCACCCGGTGAAAGCTGTGTTCCCTTTTCAATAATTACCGGATTTTGGTATCCGGGTGCAGGTGTTCCGTCTGGATTTACGAGATTAACTTGCGCGAAAAGACCGGAACAACTTAGCAAAACAAAAAACATGTAGATGAGTTTCATGATTCTTTTCTCCTTTTAAGTTAGTTGATTCGCTATAGTAAAAAAAAATATTTAGTAAGTCAAGATATTAATATTTCTTCGAACGAAATGTTAAATTGTGTAATAAAAAAAAGTTACACAGAGGTCACAAAAAAGTTCTGCAGAAGACGCAGAGTTACGTAGAGAAGAACTTCCCCGAAAATAAGAGCAAAATTTTATCCTGAAATAAATTCATGATAAGTTTTAGTGATGATGTTTTACATTTTTATAATAAAGCCTAATTGTAACACTTAACACTTAACACTTAACACTTAACACTTAACACTTAACACTTAACACTTTTAACTTATTTCAAAATTTCAGTTCCGGCAAATTCGCGGTTATAAGCAAGCAGTTGCGTAATGAAATCATACTTCGATGTTTTAGCTGAAATAATTTCTGAAATTATCACACCAAGTCCGGGACCGAGCATAAATCCCTGTCCGCACATTCCCGCGGCAAGGAAGAAATTCGACGGCTCGTTTGTGAATCCTACAATAGGGAATCCGTCTGGCGTCATCGGATAGAGCCCGCGCCACGTGCGGCGGATGCGGAGATTCCGCAGGCGCGGATACAGATTCAGCATTCGCTTAACAACAAGAGGAAGAAATTCCGACGTGTTGTCAATGTCCTTGCCTGAGACAGGGGGGCTCGGCGTTATGCAAAACACAACCTGTCCTTCCTTGTTCTGATAAAAATAATAATTTGCTGATTTATCATCCGAGCGTATATCCACAACCATCGGCTTGAAAAACGGTTTCACGGCTTCGGTGATTCCGGCTTCGTGACAGTCAGGGAATACAGGAATGTCAATTCTTGCAAGAGCGGCAATCTCACGTCCGTCGCCGCCTGCGGCGTTAATAACTATTCCCGCAGTGTAAGTGTCTTTATTGGTTTTAACGGAAGCGATTTTATTTTCCGATATTTTAAATGAAATGACTTCTTCGTTAAAATAAAAATCAGTTCCGTTCGCACGTGCGAGCGCAAGATATGCTCCCGCTAATTTCAGAGGCGAAGCCGAGCCGTCTTCAGGCGAATATGTTCCGCCGAGAAGTCCTTCTGTATTAATACCTGGAACGAGAGTTTCAACATCCGATGGTGAAATCCAGTCAATGTTAAGTTCGAATTTCTTTTGTTTGCCGAGCAGATGTTTCAGTTTGCTTTCAGTGGTTTCGTCATACACCGGGAACAGGTATCCGCCCTGAATCCAGTCAATTTCCTTACCGTGCAGTTCTTTCATTTCCCGCATAAGGTCAAGAGTCATCCGGCAGATTTTAATCTTAGCAGGATCCGAATGTGTGGCGCGTATGCCGCCGATTGCCGCACGGTTTTGTCCACGCCCTTCGGAAGCGAGTTTTTCGATTACAGCTGTTTTAAATCCTTCTTTCGCAATATAATATGCGGCAGGCAGACCGACGCTTCCGGCTCCGATTATTATCACATCATAGTGTTTCATTTCTTTGCCTCTCCTGCGGCTTTTTCTCCTGCGGCTTTTTCTCCTGCGGCTTTTTCTCCTGCGGCTTCGTTGACTATTGCACACATCGGTATTTCAATTGCGAGGGGACGTTTCGTAGCCGGTGCGACTTCATACCAGTTCACTCCCGCTGAATTAAACACCCGGGGCAAAAGTACCGAGCAGGTACGGGAGCCGCATGCGCCCATTCCCACACGTATCTGCTTTAACTGGTTCGCGTCTTTTATGCCGTTCTCCTTAATAAACTTCAGCACTTCGCCCAGCGTTACACGCTCGCACCTGCAGACAATTCCGTTTTCGGGTAAGTATGTATATTCGGGCTTTTCAAGCGGACGCACTTTCTCTTCGTCCTGTATTCTTATACCCGCTATTTTAGTCGCATTCTCCGCCGTCACTTTCAGAGTTATCAGATATGTCTTATATTTTTTATTAAAGTTAATTTTCATCACTTCGCCTTTTTCAAGGAAGTTCCCTTCCGTGTCAGTCAGCGGAATGAATTCGTTTTCATGAAAGCCCGGCAGGAATTCATTCGGCAGTACAACTTCAGCCCAGTCGCCGTAGAGTTTCTTCGCAACCGATATCGCAAGCCCTGGACAAACCGCTATGCACATTCCGCATCGCGAGCAATCCCGTGAATCGTCGTAATAAGGAAGATCCATTATCGAGCCGAGAGCATCAGCGAGCTTAATCGCTCCGGAAGGACAAACCGATATACACGGATTGCAGGGAATCTCCTGATAGCAATGTAAAATCGGAATGTATTTATCCGTCAGCCCGGTCACCGGCTCGGCACAGACCTTTCCTGGTTTTGATTTCAGTACTTCTGCTTTTGCATACCAGCTTTCGTTAATCTCAACATTCTTTCCGAGCATCTTTGCGAGTTTAAGCCCGGCTATTCTTCCGCCGAACATTGCAGACGAGGCTTCGGCAATCTCGTCTGCATCGCCTGCTTTAACAGCATTGAAACCGTATTCCACGGCAGTATCATAAAACTCGTCAATTGAAGTCAGTCCTACGGCGATTAAAAGCGTATCAACAATGAAAGTCTTTGCAGTATCGAGCAGGGGATTAAAGTTCCCGTCAACTTCCGCTATAGTTATTCTTTCAACCTTTCCGTCGCCTTCGGCAGTGAGTATGGTATGCTTCAGGTAAACCGGTACACCCATACGTTTTATTTTATCAGCGTGGACTTTATATCCTGAAACGCTGTCAAGAATATCCGCTATTCCGACCGCTGTAATTCCCGCCTGAAGAGCGTGATAGGCGGCTATAAGCCCGACGTTACCGCTTCCGATTATAAAAACTCGGTCTGACGATTTCACGAGGTCGCGGTTAACAAGCGTCTGGAATGCGCCTGCGCCGTAAACTCCCGGCAGGTCGTTTCCCGGGAATATAAGATTTCGTTCACGCGCGCCCGCCGAAACAATTATACCTTTAAAATCAACGATTGCGTAATGCTCGTTATCAATAAACAATCCCGCTTTTTTATCTTTGTATATAGCCGCAACGGATGAGTTCTTATAAACTTTTATATTAGTATATGTGCTGATTTCCTTCTCGAGAATTTCCGCAATTTCGATGCCCCGTTTGCCGGCATAACAATCCTCGATTGAACCGAAGAATTTATGCGTCTGCAAAAGCAGTTTGCCGCCGAGTTTATCCTTATCGTCAATGAGTATAATTTCAAATCCGAGTTTTGCGAGTTCGATTGCCGCCGTGAGTCCGGAAGGACCGCCGCCTGCTACAAGCACGTCGCAGTTGAGGGCGATAACACCGATTGAACGCGCTTTACCGTCGTCGTGCGGAAGTTCCGGCAGATGAACCAATGTCCGCACATCCATTCCTTCACGGAGCGGTGTGATGCATGATTTAAGCGGTTTCCCGTCAATAATAAGTGTGCAGTGCGAGCACTGTCCGTTTGCGCAGAAAATGCCCTGCGGCGCGTTGCCGGATTCGTGAATTGAAAATGCTTTAACTCCGTACGCAATGAGCGCCGAAGAAATTGGTTCGTTTTCGTAACCTGAAACAATTTCGCCGTTGAATGAAAAATTTATTATTGTATGCCTGCCCGGCTTAAGTATAGGGTGCTCAGTAATTCTGTTCATATTCCGTAAAAGATGCGGTGTTTTCAGTTAATGCAAAATTTAAACAAACCAAAATCGTAAATATTCACGAGCCTTTCAAGGCAGAATTATTTTCAAAATCTTGACTATTTATTTTCATACATTGTTCTTAAATTTCCGAAACGGAGGGATATATATTTGAAAACTGTTATTATACTGTTTATTGTCTGTATTTTCAGTGCAGGGTCGCTTTCGCCGCAGTCTCTTCATGAGTTGCTTCGCAAAACCGATGATTGAACTGATGGAAATGTTTTATTCTAACTGGATTGAAAAGGGAATGTCAGAATATGAAGCATTTTATAAAGCTCAGAAAGAAATGAGAAATAAATATACCGACCCGTATCTCTGGTCTGCTTTTGTAATGACTTTTTAATAACGTAACAGAATGATTTGTTGACGGAGAACAAAAATACCGGCGGAGAAAAAATTCGCGAGCCGCTGAAGCCTGACCGCGGGCGCCGCAGGCGGCTTTATATAACTGCATTTGTGCATTCTCTTTTACTGCTGACTGCCACACTCTGGCTTCTTGAAATGAATACTACTTACGGCGACGAGAAATTTCTTATGCAATGGAGCAGTGTCATAAAAAAAATGCTTTTTAAAATTGACAATAAACCTTCGAAAAGCGAACTGCTGTTTGTAAATACTTCTTACGATAATATGCTTATTGACAAACTTGATGACGACGGTTTTATTATCGGTAATCAGGCAATTGTTGACAGGGAGAAACTCACAAGACTGTTCGAAATTTCGGGCAGGTATCCTGATAAAGAAAGATATATTTTATGTGATATTTATTTTAAAGATCCGTCTCCTTTTGATGCCGGTCTTAACCGCGCCATGATGAATGCCGGTAAAATTATTATACCTTTTCATACCGCTGATTCCGGTACGGCGGAAATGCCCCTGCCGGGCGTCAACAGGGGACTCGTTGATTATAACATAATAGGCGGCTCATTTCTTAAATATTCTCTTATACAAGGTGATTCAATCCCCGGACTCCCGCTTAAAATGTATCAGGATATCAGCGGAGCTGATTTTAAAAGAAAGGTATTGCTCAGCAGTATGAACGGAAAGCTCTCTTTTAATACCGTAATTATAGATTTCAAAGTCAGGCCGTTCGATATAATAGAAGGGAAATCTCCCGATCCTTATCCTTTTGTCAACCTCGGTGAATTCCTGAGTTTACCTGATACTGTTATTGCCGAAACTATGAAAAACAGGATTGTATTAATCGGTGACCTGAGGGAGAGGGATATGCATCAGACGTATATCGGCAGTATGCCCGGAATCATGATACTTCTTAATATATATTTGATGCTGAAGAATTCCGAAAACATTATCCATCCTTTATTCCTGCTTATTTTATTCGTCTCGTATTTTTTAATTTCTGTTGATGTCTTCTCCGTAAAAAATATATCGGATAGAAAGTTTGTAAAAAAAATTGCAGTCACCAGGACCGGGAAATTTTTTGTGAAATTTCTCGGATATGTATTTTATCTCAGTGCCGTTTCGGTTTTGATCTATATGTTTTATGATATTCACATTAATATACTTTTAATTGCTATTTACCTGAAATTCACTGATTCCGTTCTGATGAAACTGCGCGGCGGAAAAGAAAAAGAATATTCGGGCGGATGGCGGAAAACACTTTACAACTTTAAAAACTATTTCCTTAAATTAATCGGTTCCTGAAAATGAAAACAAAAAATCTTTTTTTTGTAATTATCATTTCTGTTGTACTGCTTGCCGCTTTATACGCTCCGTTGCGGGCGCAGGAATGTTATATCGTTATGAAAGTGAGGGGTGAAATCGTGCTTGAAAGCACGGGAAAAGTACTGAAAAATGGCGATGAAGTCTGTTTCGCTGATAATATAATATTTAAGACTGCCGATGCGATTGCGGTAGTCCACAGCGCATCAAAAGGCAGATATACGCTGAGGGTTAATAAGTCGGACCGAAACGAACTGAGCGAAATGATAACAACGGTCGTTGCTTCGGCGCTCTCCCAAAACACGGGGGAAATGAATACACGGAGCTGGGAAGTTAATGCCGACGCCTTATCCGAACTCAAAAATGAGTTTGCCGATGTATATTGCGTAGTCGGTAAATCGCGGATTTTTGCAGATGGGGGGACTTTCCCGATGAACGGAAAGAATAATTTTCAGATAAGGTATCTATATGAAGGTGAAAAAATCAATAAAGACCTTTCTTTCAGCGAAAATTCGTTCTTTATTGACAAAGGATCGGTATATATTATTGACGGAAAAGAAATTGATGCCTCAAAGGTCAAAAGCGTATCGCTTTATTACGTGAATAAAAATGAGAATACAGAGAAATTTATACGTACGTTCTCGCTGATATTTCCTGATTTGGAACAGCTTAAAAAAGAGCTCAGTGATTATGCGTCGGATTTAAGTATATCCGGAATGAAAACGGAAGAAATAAGCGAGGAGTTATATAGTTATACATCCGATATATACGGCAGTATTAATTATCAGGGCTTTATGGACTGGATTAACGCAAATAATATAAACAGATAAAATTTACTGATATTATATGCTGTAAATATTTGATAATACATTAGTATATCAGGAGTCACGGCAATTTAAATTGATTTTTTTACTTATTTGGGTTATTTTAAGGCGCTATAATAATTCTTGTTATTTAATAAAAAGAAAGGATTTATAATGACCAAATTAAGAATGATGGTATTTTCCGTTCTTTTTGCTTTTACGTTTAGCGGTGCGTTCGGTTCAGCGGTAACATTTGCAGAATCCGAAACGAAAACTGAACAGACCACTAATACACAGCAAAAGAAAAAAAGTTCAAAGAAGCGGAATACATCAAAAAAGAAATCTTCGGGAAAAAAGAAATCTTCAACGAAAAAAGGTTCAACGAAGAAAGGTTCGACAAAGAAAAGCTCGACAAAAAAAAGTTCCAAAAAGAAGGGGACTAAAAAAGGTTCAAAGAAAAGAAACAGCAGGAAGAACCGTTCGAGAACGAGCAGTACGCCGAGGACATACACGCCCCCGAATAACGGTACATACACTCCTCCCCGTAAATATGAAACCGAAAAAACAGACGTAGAAAAAAAAGGACGCGAGTACAACCGCGATGAAAAGAAAACTGAAGAGCAGAAAATAGAAGAAAAGAAATACGAACCCGT
>JAPLFI010000589.1 GCA_026390755.1 Ignavibacteriota bacterium | reverse complement strand
TGAAACAACACCCAATCAAACTGATGGCGTCTATTTTCTGAGAACATCAAATACCAATTTGTCAGAAAAAGATATATGGAATATATATAACACTTTAACACAAATAGAAGCAACTTTTCGTATTCTAAAAACCGATTTACATTTACGTCCGGTTTTCCATATTTCCGACGAACATGCAGATGCTCATATCTATCTTGGCGTTATTGCCTATATGGTTGTATCTGCTATTCGTTACCAGTTGAAGAAATACAATATTCATCACGATTGGCAGAATATCGTACGAATTATGAATACGCAGAAAATGATTGCTTCTACCGTAAAAGACGACGAAGACCAGTTTTTAATGATCAAGAAATGTACCAAACCTATACCGGAAGTTTTAGAAATATATCAAGCGATGAACTATAAACAGACACCTTTCAAGATGAAAAAATATGTGTTACCCCAACGAACAAAACTGAGGCGCTAACTTATTGATTAACATACAGTTATTTTTTATGGTGCGCAAGTTGGGTTAACACTTAACACTTCTCACTTAACACATGAGTCACTTAAAAGCCATTTATATGCCGGCATCAATTTTATTTCTATACCGTTTTTATTGATTAGTTCTTCATTGTCCCAGTTAATAATCAGCAGGTTCTTGCATGATAATTCGGATGACGCTTCTGCAAGTGCATCTGTTTCACGCTTCAGGGTCTTCGGGTTTAAAACATCATAACATACCTGCATCAGTTGCACAACAGTATGTCCTTTCCGAACGACAAAATCAATTTCTCTGTCGTTGCGTGTGCGGTAATAGAAAAGTTCCAGCCCCGGCTTATAATTACGTCTCAGTAATTCTACAAACACAAGATTTTCGAGCAATCTGCCAAAATTGGGTGATAGCTCAAAAGAACGTGCTTTTACGAAACCATTATCAACAATATATGTTTTCTGAGGCGATTTTTGTTGTGATTTTATTTTAGTTGCATACCTGGTCAGATTGAGAAACAAATATGGCTCTTCCAGATAACCGACAAATTTTTGAACAGTTGCCACGCTATTGAAACCCAAATCAGTTTTTAACAGGTTGAAAGAATAAAGATTTGTGTAATTTGACAATAAATAATTCGACAAATCGTATAACTGTTGAGTTTGCCGGATACGAAATCGTTTGAGAATATCTTTGAGTAAAATGGAATCGAAAAGTAAAGAAAGATAATTTTTCAGAATACCCGGATTCAAAACAGTTTCCGGAAATCCGCCGTTGAGCATATATGTTTTCAGCAGGCTCAGCGTATTCCCCGTATTGTGAGGTGTAATTTCATACTGCCGCGGTATAAATCTTTCATGGAATTTAATTGTTTCGGCAAAACTGAATGGAAAGACGGAAATTTGTACATACCGCCCTGTGAGAGATGATGCCATTTCATGCGACAGCAGTTTGGCATTAGAACCTGTAATAATCAGATTTACTCCGCGGCGATGCAGTTTATTAACCCACAATTCCCAGTCAGGAAGGTTTTGTATTTCGTCGAGCAAGAGATGCTTATAACCTGTGTACACCTCATCTAAAGACTGAATAACTGCATTCTCATCGAAGTGCTTCAGAAGTAAATCATCATCGAAATTCAGGTAAGCAAAATTCTGATTTTTGAGCAGTTGCAGAGCCATAACAGATTTCCCTGCCCTTCTGGGACCGGTAATTAATTTTATCAGTTTAGTTCTAAGAAAACCGGACAACGAAACATCATCAATGCGGTTAAGATAATTCTGACTTAACAGAAGATCACGCTCCTCTTTTTGCTGATTAATTATGTTTTTAATCATTTTGCATATTATATTGAATATAAATGTTCTTTTTTATTCAATATACAAATTTTATTGATTAAAATCGATATTAAATTATAACACTTAACACTTCTTAGTAGAATATACTAAAAAAAGGTTTTGGAAATATAAAACAATATAAGTACAATTGCCATATAGTTGATTATAAAAATAAGAACATTTTCTGATTTTATCGCTTA
>JAPLFI010000567.1 GCA_026390755.1 Ignavibacteriota bacterium | reverse complement strand
GCCGTATCCGTCGTGTGTGTGAAACATTTTTATATCTTCACCCGAGCTCGTGTAAATAATATGCCCTGTTGACAGGCATCCGTCGAGGTCCATTAAAACAAACTCTATACCGGAGAGATTTGTCATTCTTATTTCCTTTATTTTTTCGGAAGTCACTCTTTTCCTTTCTACAAAAAATAATTCAGCATTTTATAAACAAGCTTTGCGGTCAGGAAATCCGGATAAGTGAATCCCTTCATTGGCGCAAGCTCAACTACATCAAAACCCACAACGTTTTTTTCAGCTCCTAATTTCTTTAATAACTGCATGGTCTCCTCCCAGTAGAAGCCCATCGGCTCCGGAGTACCGGTGGAAGGCATTACTGACGGGTCAAAGTAGTCAACATCAAATGTCACATAAACATTTTTTTTCAAAGAGCCGACAACCTTATCCATCCAGTTTTTTCCGTGCAATCCGTTCCTGACGGCATAAGAATAGAAAGTCCGTATTTTATTTTTCTTAATAAATTCATATTCCTCTTTACACTGCGCCCTTATACCGATTTGAGTAATATCCGTTGTAAATTCCGCCACTCTCGAAGCAAAGCAGGCATGAGAATATTTTGTGCCTTCGTATTCGTCGCGTAAATCCGAGTGCGCGTCAAAATGTAAAACCGATAAATTCCCGAAAAAATCAAAATGCGCCTTAATCGGAGCAGTTGATATTGTATGCTCGCCGCCTAAGGTTACGACGTACTTTCCGTCTTTCAGCAATCCCGACACTTTCCCGTAAATCAGGTCCAGAGCGGGTTTTCCTCTTTTACCGGACAAGTCAACCGGAGCAAGAGAAGCTATGCCTTTTTCAAAGCAAAGTTCCCTGTTGAGTTCTTCGTCAAAAAATTCGACGTAGTGTGAAGCCCTGTAAATCGCAGACGGACCGAGAGAGGTTCCCTTACCGTAAGAAGTAGTTGCCTCGTACGGCGCGGGCAATATCACGATGCGCGAGTTGTTATACTCCGAGAATTCAGCATCAAGCCCAAGAAAATTATGCTTAATGCCGAGTGTTTTAACTTTCGATATTTTTTTATTATTCTTAATTCTTAATTTTTAAATGCATATTATATTCCACTGCGTTAAAAAGTCCTTTCAGGTGCTTTACAAGTTCCGATTCCGCAATATCGCTTTTTTGCTCCGGTGCGCCTGTCTGAGATTTCTCCGCTGACTCTGCGCGGCTCACCGCCGATATACGGTCAACAACATTCACATCAGGGATTTTTTTTTTAGAGCTTCGAGCCCTGTAATCAGATTGGATAAGTCAACGATATCCCTGTTTACCCTGCATAATTCCACAAGCAGAGATTCCATCAGAATTTTCTGATTCGACGAATATTTTAACCGCGGTTCAGATTCAAAAAGAAGATTTAAAATTCTTCTGATTTGTTCTTCCGAATATTTCTCGGCATCTTTAATATACTTCCCTTTAACGACGTCCGATTCATCTACCAATCCTGCATTACCCGTAGATTTTATAACGAGCAAATCCCTGTAATGAGTAATCAGCCCGTTATAAAAGGTCATTATATCAAATCCCTGCTCCTCGAGCTCGTTAAAATATTTTAATATACTTTTCGAATCACCTTCGTTGATATACATAGATACACTGAAATAAATATCTTTATCGGGCAGGTTTAAAAACTCTTTTAATTCTTTAAAATTAATATTATTACCGCAAAATGAAATTGCCATATCGAATATTCCGAGCGAATCTCTTAAAGCGCCATCGCCGAGTTTGGCAATAAGGAACAATGATTCCCCGTCAATAGTGACTTTTTCAATGTTCGCTATATCGAGAAGTTTTGCCGATACTTCCGAAACCTTTAACCTGTGAAGAGCGAACCTCTGGCATCTGCTGATTATAGTTTGCGGGATTTTTTCCGGATTGGTAGTAGCGAGAATAAAAATCAGATATTCAGGCGGCTCTTCGAGGATTTTAAAAAGCGCGTTAAAAGCCTGTATGGTCAGCATGTGCACTTCATCAACTATAAAGAATT
>JAPLFI010000508.1 GCA_026390755.1 Ignavibacteriota bacterium | reverse complement strand
TCCACTGCAGGACAGCATAAACAGTACAAACGGAAGCGTGTATATCAAAGCAGTTGTTCCTGCCGTGAAGTTATACACCGATGAAGTAGCGATATCTACGGTGATTACCCCTGCTCCGGGCACCGGGTCATTCAGTGTAACGTATCCGGGTGCTAATAAATTGTATTTTTTCCCTGATTCTTTGTTTATGAAGGTAACAGCAACGAATGTTACTCCCGGCACATATATTTTAACCGTAACGGCAAAAGGTCCTAACGGAACCCCTGTTCATACAAGGACAGCGATATTAGTTGCGTCATCGACTATAACGGGCATTGCGGGAAATGAAGAACCAGTAACGTATTCACTGTCTCAGAATTATCCGAATCCGTTTAATCCGGTTACAAGGATAAATTATTCCGTCGCGAAACAATCTGATGTTATAATCACAGTTTTTGACGTCGTCGGAAAGGAAATTACACGTTATTCACAACCCAAACAGACAGCAGGAAATCATTTTATAATGTTCAACGCCGCTAATCTCTCGACCGGAGTGTATTATTACAAAATTCAGGCAGGAGATTTTACGGAAGTTAAGAAAATGATGCTCATAAAATAAAATCTCTCAATATTTACATACTTTTAAAAAAGGCAGGTTTTCACCTGCCTTTTTTTATGTTCGATACTATACGCAGATATTATGTTATAGTACGGGTATAATTAATTTTTTCATATTGATAATAAACTTGCTTGCTAATTAAATATTTTCTTAATAGATTCCCGTAAGTGGTTTTTTGATTGTTTAAATAAAAAACCTAAAATAATTTAATATTGGAGGAAATAATGAAAATTCGATTTTCTTTTCCCGGTACAGTACTGATTTTTCTTGTTTTTTTTATTCTCGTTTCTTGCGCTTCCGCTCAAAATATTATATCCGGTAATAACGAGAATACTGTTTCATTAATATCTTACGAAAACGAAGGCCCTAATGTTAATGATGATAAAGCAGACCCCACCGGACAATCAATTGATAACGGATTATACATTTACCGTCCGAATTATATTCTCGGATTTTCTCCTTTCACGAAAGGATTCTGGAAACTCAGCAGATTCGGATATTATAGCTGGGTTTACAATTTATATGATTATACTCTGAATAACTATTATGACTATTATAACCGCAGTTTGTACGGCGGATGGCTTTACGGCAAAATGAATATATACACGTTTAACGGATGGAATAACAATCAGACACAGTTTTATTCCGCAGGATATTTTTCGGGACTGTACGGCATGAACGGTCATATTATTTATAAACCGTTAGTTGCCTTAAAAAATACAAATGTTAATGTTCCGTTAACTACAGCCAATAATTTTTTCTTTACACGCCTTTTTAAAAGAAATAAAATAACCGCTAAATATTCTGACAGCTTTGACGATAAACTTGAAAAGAAACCCAAACCCGTAATTATTTCGGAAAATAATTCCGTTCCGGTTTTAAGAACGGACGCCGGCTCACTGCGCGAAGCGAAAAAAATCAATTATTATTATAAAACCAAGTACGACGATTATTAACGGCAATAATAACCAGAACATATATTCAGGTTTAAACAGCGCCGTCAACAGCACTGTCAACAACGCCGCCATAAAGAGCAATGCAGGTAAAGGGAGTTACTCCCGCAGTAATCCCTCCGGCAGTTCCATTACCGGAAGCACAACCGGCAGTAAAGTAACAAATAATCAGGGATCAAAATCCAATAGCAGTTCTGATAACTCAAGCGGTAAACAGACGAATACGGGCAGTACAAAAAAATAGTGATTGCGTAACGATCGTTTTTCAGCGATGATTATTCCATAAGCTCCATTTATCAGGAGTTATGTGCACATTTTTGTCGTTATTCCTATAAAATTCCATAAAAATAGTGTTTCAACTTTTACTTCATTTCAAAGTCTATAAACTACACTTATACTACTGAGAACTACTATCCTTTCACTTGCCTGAGTAGTCAATTCGAACTATATACATGTTAATACAATGTATTATTTATTCTCGAAAAATGGTATAGTATTTGCAATGTTTATTTATATGAAAAACTAAATTAATTAAACATTATGAAAACGAAGATTTTTACTGCTCTATTAGTAGTTTTATCTTTTTACCTGAGCGCTAATGCTCAGGTATCATTTACGGAAAATTTCGATTATACGGCGGGAGATCTTTTAACCGCTCACGGGTGGACAGGTTTCAGCTCTACTGATTATTTATTAAAGGTGACTTCACCAGGGCTGACTTACGCAGGATATCCCTTATCCGGAATTGGTAATGCGGCAAAATTAACAGCCACCGGACAGGATGCGTATAAAAATTGTTCGGAAATTTACTCGAGCGGAACAGTTTATATGGCGTTTCTTGTAAACGTTGAATTAGCAAAAACAAAAGGTGATTACTTCTTAGCTCTTTTGCCTCAGACATCAACATCTTTATTTACTCCGAGGGTTTTCGTCCGGAAATCGGCACAGAATATTGCATTTGGAATAAGTAAAGGCGCCGAGGATGAAACTTATGGTACTTTGGATTTTGTGTATGGAACTACATATTTACTTGTTCTTAAATATGAGTTTCTTTCTGGAAGCAAAAACGATAAAGTAAGTTTGTTTGTTTTTACTTCTCCTAATATGCCGCTTACAGAGCCTGCAACGCCATACGTCGGACCTATTACCACTTCAACTGATGATGCAAGCAATATCGGAAGAATCGCATTAAGACAGGGAGATCAAGCCACATCGCCGGATCTGTTTGTAGACGGAATCGGAGCCGGAAAGAATTGGTCAAATGTTATTTTTCAGGCACCTCCGCCGGTCCCGCTTGCTCCGGTTTTGTCAAGTCCGGTTAACGGAGCCGTGTCACAGCCAATTGATAATTTATCATTGATATGGAACGCATCACTAAATGCCGTGAATTATCATTTGCAGGTTTCACTGAATTCTTCCTTCACCAGTT
This sequence comes from Ignavibacteriota bacterium, assembly GCA_026390755.1. Taxonomy (GTDB): domain Bacteria; phylum Bacteroidota; class Ignavibacteria; order Tepidaquicellales; family Tepidaquicellaceae; genus JAPLFI01. The sequence goes on along the minus strand of JAPLFI010000508.1, from coordinate 307 downwards.
ATGTAATTGAGGATGCTTCATTGACTAGTACTCAAAAAATAATATCCGGCTTGTCTTATTCAACTACATATTACTGGCGTGTTAAAGCAATTAATTCAGGCGGTGCCAGTCCGTTCAGTTCAGTATGGAGTTTTACTACAGTTCAGTATGTGCCTTCTGCTCCGCTTGCTCCGGTTTTGTCAAGTCCGGTTAACGGAGCCGTATCACAGCCAATTGATAATTTATCATTGATATGGAACGCATCGCAAAATGCCGTGAATTATCATTTGCAGGTTTCACTGAATTCTTCCTTCAGCAGTTTTGTAAT
>JAPLFI010000585.1 GCA_026390755.1 Ignavibacteriota bacterium | reverse complement strand
CGTACGGGGGGAATGCTTCTTCCTTTGCTGTACTCGGTAATAATATTTATGCCGGAACAGGTAATGTATTTAAGCCATACGGTGTCTCCATATCTACTGATTTTGGAAATACTTGGACGCAAACTTCTTTAAATAATTTATACGTTAATTCTCTTGCAATACTTGGGAATAATATTATTGCCGGAACGTGTGATAGCGGTGTCTATATCTCCACTAATTACGGCAATAACTGGACTCGAACCGCACTGAATAATCAAACTATCAATGCTCTTGCAGTCAGCGGAAATAATATTTTTGCGGGGACGGCCGTTAGCGGTGTCTTTATCTCAACTAATAATGGCAATAATTGGGCTCAAACTTCTCTGAGTAATCTCTCTATTAGATCTTTAGCTATACTTGGGGATGTTGTCTTTGCCGGAACGGTTGATAGTGGTGTTTTTTTATCAACTAATAACGGCACTAACTGGACACAGACTACTTTGAATAATGAAACCACATTAGCCCTTGCCGTCAAAGGAGATTACATTTTTGCGGGAACTAACAGTGGTTTTTATATCTCGTCAAATTACGGCGCGAACTGGATACTAACTTCATTGAATTTTCATCAAGTAAGTTCCTTTGCATTAAGCGGAAATAATGTTTTTGCGGGAACTTATGGCAACGGCGTTTACTGCTCCTCTAATAATGGTGCAAGCTGGACACAAACTGCATTGAATAATCATGCTGTTTACGGACTTGCAGCACTCGGAAACATTATTTTTGCAGGAACAGATGCTTATCAAGGGGTTTTTAAATCTACTAATAACGGCGTTAACTGGACTCAATCCGGTTTGAATTACGGACTTATTTATTCCCTTGCGTCACTCGGGAATAACATTTTTGCGGGAACCTGGTTTGACGGCGTATATCGCTCAACAAATTTCGGTACGAACTGGATTCAAAGCGGATTGACAAATCAATTGGTTTATGCCCTTGCCGTAACCGGAAATACTATTTTTGCCGGAACACAAGGTTCTTCAACTATTCCAAGCGGAGTTTATCTCTCAACAAATAATGGAACGAACTGGGCACAAACCGCTTTCACTAATCAAACCGCTTTTTGCCTCGCTGTCATCGGAAATAATATTTTTGCAGGAACATATTATAGTGGTGTTTATCTCTCAACAAATAACGGTGCAAGCTGGATGCAAACCACTTTGAATAATAAAGCTATCAATTCCTTTACTACAGCGGAAAATAATATTTATGCAGGAACAGAGGGATATGGCGTTTATCTCTCTACAAATTACGGCACAAGCTGGACACAAACTGCTTTGAATAATAAAGTTGTCTATTCCCTTACAACATCGGGAAACAATATTTTTGCGGGGACGGATTCGGAGGGGGTCTATATATCCAGTAATAATGGCAGAAGCTGGTCTCAAACTGATTTAAATAATCAATCTGTTTATTCTCTTACGACAAACGGTAATAATATATTTGCAGGAACAAAAAATAATTCTTCCGGTATTTGCGGCGTATATTTCTCTTCAAATAACGGTGCAAACTGGATAACTATAAATCAGGGATTCAATATTATTCCAAAAGTATATTCTTTTTTAATCGCAAGCAATTACATCTTAGCAGGAACATGGGGCTATTCCATCTGGCGGCGACCTTTAACAGATTTCACTGGCATACAAATCATCAGCACGGAAACACCATCGGCATTTTCATTGAGCCAAAATTATCCGAACCCGTTCAATCCTTCAACTACGATTCGGTATGAATTGCCGAGGGCGGGGGTTGTGAGGCTGGCGGTGTATGACGTGATGGGACGTGAGGTTGATATGCTGGTGAATGAAAGGCAGGCGGCGGGGAGTTATGAGGCGATTTGGGATGGCACGCGGTTTGCGAGCGGAGTGTATTTTTACAGGCTGACGGCGGAGGGGTACGGGGAGACAAAAAGAATGACATTAATTAAATAAATTAATTATATGATTATGAAAAAAATAATTGTTAAATTACTTTTTGTTATTTCTGCTTTTACAATTCTTAATTCTACATTCTTAATTCATAATTGTCAGAGTCAATGGGTGCAGTGTGATGGGATTTATGGAGGATATGTTAATGCTCTTGCCGTCAGCGGAAATGATATTTTTGCAGGATCATTTACTGCAAATAATGCTTGTGGCGTCTATATCTCCACGAATAATGGGACTACTTGGACACAGACTACTTTGAATACTCATTTTGTTTATTCCCTCGCAGTAAACGGAAATAATATTTTTGCAGGGACAGATGGTTATGGTGTCTATCTCTCAACTAATAATGGCATGAGTTGGGCACACTGTTTTGAATTTTCCATTAATGTGCGTTCTATTGCCGTTAGTGGCAATAATGTTTTTGCGGGAACTTATAACTATTATGGTGGTGGTAGTGTCTATCACTCCACAAATAACGGAGCTAATTGGACTCTAACTTCTTTGAATAATCAAAATGTTTATTCCCTTGCCGTCAGCGGATCTAATATTTTTGCTGGAACATGGGGTAGTGGCGTTTATCTGTCCACAAATAACGGAACTAATTGGACTCAAACTGCTTTGAACAATAAAGGAGTCGGTTCACTCGCAATACAAGGAAGCAATATTTTTGCGGGGACAAACAGTGGTGTCTATATTTCGACAAATAATGGCTTGCACTGGACTCAAACAGATTTAATTAATCAAGATATTCATTCGCTTGTGATTCTTGGAAATAATATTTTTGCTGGAACTGATAATGGAGTTTATATTTCTGCAAATAACGGCATAAACTGGATGCAATCAACTTTAAATAATAAAACTGTTCGTTCCCTTGCCGTGAGTAATAACATTGTTTTTGTGGGAACAGACAATTACGGAATTTATCTCTCGACAAATTACGGCATGAATTGGACTCATGCCGCTTTGTATAATCAACAGGTTTTATCACTTGGTGCAAGCGGAAATAATTATTTTGCGGGAACACTACATGATGGTGTGTATCTCTCCACGAATAATGGTATGACTTGGAATCAAACAGCTTTGATTGATATAGCCATTTATTCCTTTGCCATCAGCGGAAATAATATTTTTGCGGGATCATCAACTGGAGATGGCGTATATCTCTCCACGAATAACGGTACAACTTGGACACAAACTGGCACAATCTGGACGCAAACTTCTTTGAGTGATCAGTCTATTTGGTCGTTAGCAGTAAGAGGAAGTAGTATTTTTGTGGGGGCTAATAATGGAATCTATCTCTCCACAAATAACGGTACGAATTGGGCGCAAACTTCTTTGATTAATAAAAATGTTAAGGCTCTTGCAATCAGCGGAAATAATATTTTTGCGGGGGTTTATGATTTTCCCGCAGGTTCTGGTGGCGTCTATCTCTCAGCAAATAATGGCGCAAGTTGGACACTCACTGCTTTGAATAATATTACTGTATCTTCTTTGGCTGCATACGGAAATATTGTTTTTGCAGGATTAGATGCCGTCGGTGTCTATATCTCGACGAACAACGGATCAACATGGATTCAAAAAAATCAGGGATTTAATGTTGTGCCTATAGTTCATGCACTATTAATTGAAAATAATTATATCTTTACTGGAACAATCGGTAATTCCATATGGCGACGGAATTTATCCGAAATCATTGGCATACAAAACATCAGCACTGAAACTCCTTCGGCATTTTCATTGAGTCAGAACTACCCTAATCCGTTTAATCCGGTGACGAGGATACGGTATGATTTGCCGCGGGCGGGGGTTGTGAGGATGGCGGTGTATGATGTTATGGGACGGGAGGTTGAAATGCTTGTGAATGAGAGGCAGGCGGCGGGGAGTTATGAGGCGGTTTGGGATGGGACACGGTTTGCGAGCGGAGTGTATTTTTACAGGCTGACGGCGGAGGGGTTTAATGAGACGAGGAAGATGATGTTAATTCGTTAAATAATATTTTAAGATTATGAAAAATATAATTATATTTTTTATCGCTGTTTTTATTCTTTTGGTAAGTATAAAAGCAGGAGTATATC
>JAPLFI010000257.1 GCA_026390755.1 Ignavibacteriota bacterium | reverse complement strand
CAGTCGAAGATTTGAAAGAAATGATGGACGATGATAAGGTTAAAGCTCACCGCCTGCGTGCAATGTCACCCGATAATCCGTTCATACGAGGTACGGCACAAAACCCTGACGTTTACTTCCAGGGACGCGAAACGGTTAATCAGTTCTATATAGACTGCCCCGCAATTACCCAGAATGCGATGGATAAGTTTGCAAAAATAACCGGCAGACAGTATAAACTATTCGATTATTACGGCGCACCCGATGCCGAGCGCATTATAATTATCATGGGCTCCGGCTGTGAAGCGTCGGAAGAGACTATTGATTATCTGCAGGGCAAGCTCGGCGAAAAAGTCGGTATGATAAAAGTCCGCCTCTATCGCCCGTTCTCCGTTGTAGATTTCCTGAATGCGATTCCCGCAACGGCGAAAGCAATCAGCGTTCTCGACCGTACTAAAGAACCCGGAAGCATCGGCGAGCCGCTCTATCTCGACGTTGTTACCTCAATCAGCGAAGCTTTCTCGAACGGTAAAACTCAGTTTAAAACTATGCCGAAAATTGTCGGCGGACGCCATGGACTTTCCTCAAAGGAGTTTACTCCCGGTATGATTAAAGCCGTATTCGATGAAATGAAAAAAGATTCTCCGCGTAATCACTATACTATTGGTATTAACGACGATGTCACGCATACTTCTCTCGATTTTGATAAAGATTTCGAAATTCACGTTGACGGACAGTTCAGCGGTTTGTTCTATGGACTCGGCTCCGACGGTACAGTAGGCGCCAATAAGAATTCTATTAAAATTATAGGTGAGGAAACCGATAATTATGCCCAGGGGTACTTTGTATATGACTCGAAAAAATCCGGCTCGACTACTACCTCTCACCTCAGATTCGGAAAAAAGCCTATTAAATCAACATACCTGATTCAGAAAGCCGATTTCGTTGCCTGTCACCAGTTCAACCTGATGGAGAAATTCGATATGCTGAAAAATCTGAGAGACGGAGGTATTTTCCTTCTCAACAGTCCGTTCAGCAAAGATGAAACCTTCTCTCAACTGCCGAAAAAAGTTTGTGAACAAATACTCAATAAGAAACTTAACTTTTATGTTATAGACGGTAATGCCGTAGGTAAAGCAACCGGTATGGGCTCGCGTATAAATACTATTATGCAAACGTGCTTCTTCGCGATTTCCGGTGTGCTGTCGAAAGATGAAGCTATTGAACAGATAAAGAAATCAATCAAGAAAACTTATGGCTCTAAAGGGGATGAAATTGTTAAGAAAAATTACGAGGCTGTTGACCAGACGCTGGCGAATCTTTATAAAATTGACCTTACTGGTGTTAAACCGAGCGAAATTGAACTTCCGCCGACTGTTTCCGCTAAGGCGCCCGATTATGTCAGGAATACTCTTGCAAAAATTCTTGAAGGCATCGGAGATGATATTCCTGTCAGTCAAATGCCCGTTGACGGAACATTTCCATCTGCTACGGCGCAATGGGAAAAACGTAATATTGCACTCGAAGTTCCGGCATGGGACTCTGAAATTTGTATTCAGTGCGGTAAGTGCGCCATCATCTGTCCGCATGCGGCGATAAGGATTAAAGCTTACGACGAAAAACTCACTGCTTCAGCGCCCGCTTCTTTCAAACACATGAAAGCAAAAGGCAAGGAATTTGAAGAGGGGACTGCTTATTCAATTCAGGTCGCCGTCGAAGATTGTACGGGATGCGGTCTCTGTGTCGAGATCTGTCCTGCGAAAAATAAAAAAGAAGTTAAACTCAAAGCTCTTAATATGATTGACCAGATGCCCGTTCGTATTCAGGAACGTGAGAACTGGGATTTCTTCCTCTCCTTACCCGAATTCGACAGAACGAAAGCAAATGTTTCTACCATTAAAGGCAGTCAGTTTTTACAGCCGTTATTTGAATTCTCCGGAGCCTGTTCCGGATGCGGCGAGACTCCTTACGTTAAACTCGTATCACAGCTCTTTGGAGACCGCTCCGTTATCGCTAATGCAACAGGATGCTCGTCAATCTACGGCGGTAACCTGCCGACTACTCCATGGGCGAAGAATAACGAAGGACGCGGACCTGCCTGGTCGAATTCGCTTTTCGAAGATAACGCGGAATTCGGTCTCGGAATGCGCCTTTCAATTGATAAACATAATGAATTCGCGCGCGAACTCGTACAGCGCCTGTCAGCGCAAATCGGCGAAACTCTCGTTACGGAAATACTTAACGCCGATCAGTCCGACGAAGCCGGCATTCACCAACAGCGCGAGCGCGTAACAATTCTTAAAGAAAAACTAAAATCTATCAATACTCCTGAAGCAAAAGACCTGCTTAGCATTGCAGATTATCTCGTCAAGAAATCCGTATGGATTATGGGCGGTGACGGCTGGGCGTATGATATTGGTTACGGCGGACTTGACCACGTTCTCGCCTCCGGCAGAAATGTGAATATTCTTGTGCTGGATACTGAAGTCTATTCTAATACCGGCGGGCAGATGTCAAAAGCTACTAATCTCGGCGCCGTTGCTAAATTCGCCGCCTCCGGTAAAGCCCTGCCGAAAAAAGACCTCGGTATGATGGCGATTAATTACGGGAATGTGTATGTTGCTAAAGTGGCAATGGGAGCGAATGATACGCAGACTCTGCGCGCCTTCCTCGAAGCTGAATCATATAACGGTCCTTCGATAATTGTTGCTTATTCGCATTGCATCGCCCACGGCATTGATATGACTAAGGCGCTGGAAAATCAAAAAGCCGCAGTTGACAGCGCTTACTGGATGCTCTACAGATATGATCCCCGTAACGTTGCTAAAGGATTGAATCCCCTTAAACTTGATTCGGGTGCACCTAAGATTAAATTTGAAGAATACGCTTATAAGGAAACTCGCTATAAAATGCTGACTAAGCAAATGCCGGAACATGCGGCTGAACTTATGAAACTCGCGCAGAAATCCGTGGATGAAAAATATAGTCTTTACGAATCTCTTGCGGCATTAAAGAATGACAACAAATAAGAACTTTTTTAAGTTTTTTAACAGACGTACTATCTTAAAAACCTTTGTGCCCGTCAGGAGTTTCCTCCTGACGGCTTAACATTAAATAATAATAATTATGAATCTGCAGACAAAATATATGGGCTTAACGCTGAAGAACCCTATCGTTCCTTCAGCATCTCCGCTGTCAAGAACAGTTGACGGTGTTAAAAAACTCGAAGACGCGGGCGCTTCTGCCGTAGTCGTTTATTCACTCTTCGAAGAACAGATTTCTCACGAAGCAGGTGAGTTTGAACATTACATAACTAATAACACGGAAAGCTTCGCCGAGGCTCTTTCTTATTTTCCGGATGCGGGCGAGTATAATCTCGGTCCCGATGAATACCTGAAACATATCAGCACACTGAAAAAATCCGTTTCAATTCCGGTAATAGGAAGCCTTAACGGAGTATCGGGCGGCGGATGGATGAAATACGCTAAACTCATAGAAGAAGCAGGTGCCGACGGACTCGAACTGAATGTGTATTTTATTCCTACCGACCCGCAAAAGGATGGCGGGGTAATCGAAGAGATTTATCTCCGCGACCTTATTAAAATTAAAAAATCGGTAAAGATTCCCGTGGCTATGAAACTCAGCCCGTATTTCTCATCTATGTCGAATATGGCAAAGAAACTCGACTCTGCCGGCGCTGATGCCCTCGTACTGTTTAACCGTTTCTATCAGCCCGATTTTGACCTCGAAAATCTTGAAGTCGTTCCAAATCTCGAGCTTTCAAGTAACTGGGAAATGCGCCTGCCGCTTCGCTGGATTGCAATACTCCGCGGTAATATAAATGCTTCACTCGCGGCTACAAGCGGAATACATAATTATCAGGACGTACTGAAAGTTATCATGGCGGGTGCCGACGTTGCCAATATGTGCTCCGAACTCCTGAATAACGGGGTCGCAAGAATATCCGAAATTTTGAAAGACCTCGAAAAATGGATGGAAGAAAAAGAATATGAATCCATAGAGCAGATGAAAGGAAGCATGAGTCAGAAGTCGGTCGCCGATCCGGCCGCCTTCGAACGCGCCAATTATATGAAAGCTCTTAATAATTATTAAATTTAATATGGTAACATTAAAAGAAGTAAACCCGAAACTTATAGACGCGCAGTACGCCGTGCGCGGTAAAATCGTCCTGCGCGCGCAGGAACTCGAAGATGCCGGCAGGAAAATTATTTATTGCAATATCGGTAATCCTCAGGCTCTTAAACAAAAACCTATTACATTTATACGTCAGGTGTTAAGCCTGCTCGAATATCCAGGCTTGATGGATATGCCCGAAGCGGCGAAAATTTTTCCAGCCGACGTTAGAAGGCGCGCTAAATTGATTCTCGAGAAAAATCCGAGCGGAACAGGCGCATATACGCAAAGTGCCGGAATTGCTTTTATACGCAAAGCCATCGCTGATTTTATACATCAGCGCGACGGCATTCCCGTTGATTCCAACAGGATTGTGCTTACCGACGGCGCCAGCAAAGGCGTGCAGTCTGTTTTCACTATGCTCACTAAAAATGAGAACGACGGATATATGATTCCGATTCCGCAGTATCCGCTCTACAGCGCCACTATAACACTATACGGCGCAAAACAGATTAATTATTTCCTCGACGAAGAAAATAACTGGCAACTCAACGAACAGGAGCTTACTAAAAGTATTACCGCAGCTAAAGAGAAAGGCATTAACCCTGTCGCTATAGCGGTCATTAATCCGGGCAATCCGACAGGCGCAGTGCTTTCGGAAGATAATATTAAGATGATTATTAACTTCGCTAAGAAACATAATCTCGCCGTTATGGCAGACGAAGTTTATCAGGAAAATGTCTATATAAAAGGCTTGAAATTCCATTCATTCGCTAAAGTTCTTACGGAAATGGGTGAAAAGGACGTTACGCTTTTCAGCTTCCATTCCGTCTCAAAAGGATTTTACGGCGAGTGCGGACACAGAGGCGGATATTTTGAGGTCAGGAATATGTCCGAAGAAGTTTATGCAGAAATGATTAAACTCCAGTCAATCGGTTTATGCTCTAATCTTG
>JAPLFI010000392.1:6429-16465 GCA_026390755.1 Ignavibacteriota bacterium | reverse complement strand
GGTGATGTTCCGTTTGCGTTTGTTGCCCGTACTCTCCAGTAGTAATTTGTGAATACATTGAGCGGTACCGGTAAGGAGTATTCCGATGTCGGTAGTCCGTTCAGGTCATACACCAAAGTCGCGAATCCCGGGTCTGATGATACCTGCAGGTCATAGCTCGTTGCAGTGGCGCCGTTAGTCCAGTCAAGTAACGGTGAAAGAGCTATGTCAGTTGAAGTATTTGCCGGTAGTAATAATGCCGGTAAGCCGACTGTTGTCGTGAATTTATTCCACACGCTGAAACTGCCCCAGCCGATTTCGTTCTTGCCTTTTACGCGGAAGTAAAAGTCCGTCATGTTGTCGAGGCTTGCAATTGTCTTTGTTGTATCGGTAAGTGTTGTATCCTGTACAAGGTTTGCCATTGCTACAGTATCAGTAACGAGTTCAAACCAGTATTTGCTTACCATCGTGATTTCATCTGTGCCGTTTGTTATTTTGCCATTGTTCTTCGCATTTAAGTCTTTTCCGTCGTTTCCTGTTTTTCCTTTATTCCCAACTATTCCGAATGTCTGATCAACTCCTTTGTTCCAGTTAAATACTGTATTCAGTGCCGGTACGTTAATTGAATTATTTACGGGTGATACGAGGTTAACTATCAGCGGCTCACCCATTGTGCGGAATTTGAATACAGGCGAATAGATACTTGTTCCGTTGACATTCGTGGAATTAACTCTCCAGAAGTAATTGGAAAGAATCGTCAGTAATCCTGACGGTACTGTATATTGCGATGTCGGCCATCCGCCTACATTCAATATTGTACTTGCGAATGTTGAGTCTGCAGATAACTGCATCCTGTACGTCGCCGCTCCGGGCGCATTGTCCCAGTCAAGTGTTACCGTTGGTACGATTCCGAGCGCATTGTTCGCCGGATAAACGAGGTTCGGTGGTCCGACCTCTGTCTGGAATTTGAAGTAAATACTGTATTCACCCCAGTTGACGTCGTTCTTTGCCTTGACTCTCCAGTAGTAGTTAGTGAAGTATCCCCAGCCGCCCTCAATTTTTGATGTATCAGTTGCTCCGAGCGTGGAATCAATCATAAACGGAATTCCTGTAACCGTATCCGTTGTTGCTTCAAGCCAGTAACCCATAAGGTTAGGGAAGACCAGATTACGCCATGTAAACAATATACCTCCAACGGGCTGATGAACGACGTTATTCGGCGAAACAAGTGTTACGGGCGAAGGCGTATTCGCAGTTGTAAAATATGAGGTTGCCCAGTCGCTGATTCCCGCGCCGTTTACGGCTTTAACTCTCCAGTAATATTTTGTAAATTTTAACAATCCCGGAACATTCCTTATCGTATCGGTCTTAAGCGAGTCGCTGAACATCAGCGTACCGAAGAGAGAGTCGGTTGACATTTCTACTGTGTATGTTGCCGCCTTAAATGAATGCGTCCAAACAAGTGTTACATTCGACGCCAAACCTGTTGCATCAAGAGGAGGCGATACTGCAACGGGGGTACCCGGCATTGGTATCGTTGTAGCATTGAACCATACGCTTGTTGCTCCCCATCCGAATTCATTCTTCGCGCTGACATTCCAGAAGAATTTCTGGTTTGGCGGGGCTCCGGAAAGCACGACGGTAGTATCAGTTAAAGTTGAATCGGCATACACAGGAGCTGATGTAGTATCTAATGATATCTTTATTAAGTAATTACCGACAGCCCTGACGTTATCTCCCGTTGAGAACTTTTCATTACCTGTATTTGTCTTAGCTGTTTTATTAAAGTATGATGATATATCTATCGGTGCTCCTGCGTTAGGTTTATTTGGCGCGGGAGTTCCGTCATAAGCTTTATTCCAAATAAATCTTATAGTAACCGGCAGGTCAACTGCTCCGTTGCTTGGAGCGACGAGTGTAACCCTTGTCGGCGTTCCGAGTGTACTGAAATTAAAGACCGGGGAAAATGATCCGTTTCCATACACAGCGAAGACCGGATTTACTCTCCAGTAGTATTTTAAATTAGACGCAAGGAACGTATATGCTGTATCCGTAACATTTGTATTTACGACAAAAGTACCTGATGTAGTATCAGTTGCTATCTGTAACCGGTAAGATACTGCCGGTGTTAATTTCGTCCAGACTAATCTTACGGCATTTTCAAGACCGGTTGAATTATTTGCGGGACTTAATAATTCCGAAGTGAACTGATCAGCACCAATATCGGGTACGGTTGAGTTTCTTGTATCGCCGTCCAGGTCGGTTGTTAAACCTGCGATTGGTGTACCTGCACGGGAGACAGGTGTTGTCGAAGTCGAATCCATTATGTGTAAATCAGCCGCACTAAAGAATTTCGGGTCGCCGGAAACTGAGTTTGAATCTTTTCCTAATGCTGTCCGCCAGGCGGCTAAATCTAAAACATCAGCAGAATTGTATCTGCCAAGATTCGGTCCGGTTGAATAATAATCATTGTTATTCAAATTCGAAAATACAGTGCTTAAAGCATTACACAGTACTGCATAACGATTTGTTCCTAAAGTCGAAGTTATTGCAAATATGTTATCTCTGATATCAAGACTATTCGGAGATACTACTGACGAGCTTATGATTAAGCAGGCAGGATTACCTGTTGCTAATGTTTGATCTGTTGCTAAATTAATTGAGTTATAATAAATATTATAACCGCCGCCGCTTAAAATATTAATACCGAAACCATTATCGGTTGTAGTTGAACCATATCCATAAGCTGCTACATCCCAGATAAAATTATTTTGAACTGTGGTGTTAGCTGTAGTTAAAGTGGAAGCAAGTGCAATACCGATTGCACTATATCCGCTTGCACTCGTATTCCTGAGATTACTGATACGGTTTTTTTCAATTGTAACAACACTTGTAGTGCTGAATGCATAAATGCCATAAGTGACGCCTGAACTTGGGGTATATAACCCTGAAATTGTATTTCCTGAAATAACTATATTGGCATTAGGTACCGCAGAGGAAATTGCAATACCTCTCGGACCTGACAATGTACCACCTATGTTTGAAATATTGTTACCGGATATCGTGCTGTTAGAAGTTCCTGTTGCAAACCAGATACCCGTGATATTAGATGCATCAACTATATTTGAATCATTCCCGAGATAATTATTTGAAACCGAAGCACCGTTACAGCCTTGCGCATAAATAGCGATTGTTCTTATTGCATCTGCGCCGGGATAATTCAAGTTATTGGCATTAATATTAATGCTTCCGTTGCCGGCAAGAATATTTGCCGTAGCATAAATACCGATATATGCCTTCTTAACACTATTATTTTGAATTGTAATATTATTGAAGTAACCGGCTGTTCCCGGAGTAATCCCATCAGAAATAACGATGGCAGAACTTGTATTGACACCGTTTATAATATTACAGTTTTTTAATGCCCCGTCAGTAACAGGCGTTGTTCCTTTAGAGCCGAATAATACTACCTGAGGAGCAGTTACACTTGTATTTTGAATAGTTAAATCTCTCGTTGTTCCGTTTGTTGTGTTTGAACCGTCAATTGAAACATAACTGTTAAGTATCGAGAATATGCGCGAGCTTGCCGCTGCTCCCGATACAGCTGCTGTTACACCGGTATTTGGTTTTATCGTTACCGTATTTACTGCTGTCGGAATAGTATCATTCGCAACATTCACCGTAATAGGAAATGTTTCACCCGTAGTATAAGATGCGTCATTCAATAAAAATCTTGTCGCACCGTTCACACCGCGCAGATTCAAATCCGCTACAGCGGCTGTGATTGTTGCATAAATTCCATTCACACCAGACGGATAGTTGTAATTAGGGTTTTCAGATTTCTTCACATAAAGCTGTCCGTCATATTCTACTCCGTTTTCCAAAGGTATCCAGCTTATTTCTTCCACTTCAATTGTTTTTGTCCTGCCGGATATTTTATCCCTTGTTGAATTATCATCTTTTCTCGGTGTTTTACCTTTTTCATTCGGCAACTCTTTTACTGCTTCATCAACCGGAACTTCTTTCATTACCTTCTTGACAACTTTTTCAAAAGTAATATTCTTTCCTGTTATTTTATTAAACATAGTTAAACCGACCGTATAATCACCCGAAAGTGCAACGGCTGAAATTGTGTAGGTGCTTGGTGATGTCGGCGGAATTGCCGCGGCGGGTGGATTCAGAGTGTAACCTCCCGCACCGCCCGAAGGAAATGCACCTATATTCGGAGGTGCATTTAAGTCCTGCGCACAAATATAATATGAAATTATATCACCTAAAGCGACTCCCGCTCCAAAAGTAAATGAATATCGGTTAGCACCTAAAGATACTGCAGTAACCGCGGCATAACTGCTTGAATTTATTTTCCAATACAAAACGGGTAAACCAATACCTGAAGTTGGTACACCGCTCGGGTCGGTTATCGTTGCTGTTAAATTTCTTGCAGTTGTTGTTGCCGTATGATTTAATGGTGTATATGCAATAGTAGGCGGATTCATATCAATCGGGATACCCCCGAATTCACCCGCTCCGATATCAGGACCTGCAGGCGGATAAGAAGGATTAACAGGATAACCCGGATTAGGATACCTTGCAATTCCGTCATAGTCATCAACTATCGAAATCGGAGATGAAATTACCGTTCCGCTGCCTTCACACTGAGTTGCTATAGCCGGATTTATATGCAAATTATAAGGTGTCGTAGTGACGTTCATAAAGGGCGGACTCTCTGATACTGAATTTGCATCCCTTGGTGATACAAATACTTTAAAGTCGGATAATGTCCGTAAATAATTCGTTCCGTCGTAATATACTATATGACTCGTATCGGGCGTTCCCGCATAAAAACAGTTATTGTTTGATAAAGCTGAATAAGTTGTAAGTGTTGATGTACTTCTGTAATATGCAACAGAATAACCTCCCGTTGTTCCCGGAGTTGACATATTTACCACTATGTTATTTCTCAAATCAACAGCAGGCACTGAAGAAGCATATAATGCCGCTGTTCCGAATAAGCCTGCTATATGACTTGCTGATTTTAAGTATATAGTATTATAGTAAACATTGTCAGTCGTTCCACCGGATAAATACAGACCCATTAATGCTAATGTACTGCTTAATGAGTCAACCCGGATATCAGAAATAAAATTATTATAAACATTGTTTGTAGTTCCGCCGGCAACCGTAATACCATATCCAAAACCCGTAGAAGTTCTTAAATTGTAAACAGAATTTTTGTATAGGTTTGTAGTTGTTCCCGCTGATTGATAAATTCCGTAAACACTACCGGCCAGCGAAGTTCGTAATGCGTATGCAGTATTACCATAGAAATTTTTTGTTAAAGAAGCAGCCGCATTATAATGCCCGTAGATACTAGCGCCTGCGGCACCAACCGAAATATTATTAACTGAATTATTGTAATAGTTGAAAGTACCTGTAGTGGCAGCACCTGATATATATATTCCGTAATATGCACCCGTACTTCCATCCTTTTTATAAATGTTCCGAACAGCGTTATTGTAATAATTTGCCGAATTTGCGTAATAATTATAAACATACATACCATAAGCCGCACTTGTCGTCGGTAATGTGTCATTCTCGACCACATTATTATAAGCCTCTACAGCCGCCTGACCGTAATAAATGTACATACCATAATATGTACCTGTACCGACAACTGATTGCTTTCTGTTAGTTCCTGACACATAATTATTTGTAATAGATTCTGTACTGCCCGGAGTAGGAGTTGTTGTATAAGGATAAATATAAATTCCGTAAATTGATCCTGTGGACGTTGAAGTGGCAGTCCCCCATTTATTATTAATAAATTTATTTGAATCGACAAACAAATTCATACTTACAGTGTAATATATGTAAAATCCGTATAATGCTCCTGATGTAATTGCACCGATACTCGCCATATTCTGAACTGTATTTCTCTTTACGATAACCGTATTATCAGTACCCCCGACACCTGCGTTGCTGAGCGCTATACCGTAAGTTGATGAAGTTGTTGTAGAAGTTGTATCGGAAACCGTATTATTGTAAACAAGAACGCTGGAATTGTTTCCTGTTGAAATCATAATACCGTATCCGGTGGTAGTAGTTCCCGAACCACCTGCGATATTGTTATTGTTAACAGCTAAACTATCCTGATAAATTGTATAAATACCGTAAGTGGTAACTGCACCACCTCCGAAATACCTGATAGTATTACCGCCCTGAACACCAATTTGATTGAAGTGGTCATAATAATCATACGGAACAACAGCATCAGCATAACCGCCCATCCAGAAACCTGAATAGCAGTTTTGTATGTAGTTACTGTAGTATTTATTACCTGAGTTCGAACCTGTTCTTGACGTAACAGTCAAAGCAGTAGTAGCCGCTATTGTATGGTTAGCAGAATAAATACCATACGATGCCGTATTAACCTTTTGAAGCGTAATACTGCAATTTCTGATAGTATTATATTGTGAACCATTGGTACCATCAACCTTTAAAAGTGCAAAACCCCATTCCATCTGAGTAGTGGTAGTAGTGTTAGTTGCGGGGTCAACAAGGTTAAATCCGTCGAAAGTAACATAATCCGCTCCCGATAATTTAATAATTCCGTCCATGGTACCTACACCGACGCCTGCCGTAATTAACGGATTGGCACCGGCACCTGATTTCTGGAATACGATAGGATTTGCTGAAGTGCCTGTAGCAGTAATAACAAGATTAGATGCAGTTTCAGTAAACCCCGCAGCAACATTAAAAGTCACACCGCCCGCACCGACACCCTGAGTATTGAGATCTGTGATAGCCGCGGTGATTGTTGCATAATCACCCGGAATTGTTTTTGTCCCGGATAGTTGCGCATAAGAACTTTGTGTAAACGACAGGGCTATTATACCCATCACGAGAATAAATCTGTAAAATGTTTTCATTTTGTGAAAATGTTTAGTTTATTAAGATGTTTAGTTTATTAAAATGTTTATTCAGAATAATAGATTTTTTCATATAAATTTTATAAAAGGGTCAAAAAATAAAATATTATTATCAGGTTGGATATTGGAAATAAAATCAATTTTGCGTATCCCGAAAAAGTAAAATATAACATACGATTTAATTAAATTTCGTGATGAATTTGTTTCAGCCATCAGCACTTCAGCCAATATATATATATATTATTTTAAAATCAAAGTCTTTTTTAAACATCTGAAAAATAATTCGGATTTGCTTTTTATCCCATAATGAACATACTAAAAGGGACAGTAGGAAAAAAATCGTTATAACTTACAACCATATCCGCACAGCGGGTTTTGAATTCATGCGAGAGCGTTATTGCAACATCTTCCTTGTTATCCTGAAACATTGTTTCGATTAAAACAGGGGCGCGCGGCAGAGGAGTACACGGAAATTCGCTTCAAAGTCAGGGTCGCTGTTGAATTCTCTAATCTTTCCAATAAAAAAAAACGGCTCTGATTTCGAGCCGTTTTGAAAAAAAAATGTGTCGTAAAAATTGTATTAAATCCGCTGCAAGAGTAACCCCAGGCGAATACGCCTTACGCCAATCCCCGCGTTTATTTGATTAATAACATAGATTTTATTGAAGTGAATTCATTTGTTGTCAGTCTATAAAAGTAAACACCGCTCGGGATTTGCGAGGCATCCCATACTGCTTCATAAGTACCGGCGGATTGCTTTTCGTTTATGAGTGTTTCAACTTCTCTGCCGATTACATCAAATACTGTTAACCACACCTGACTGTTACGGGGAATCGCATAACGAATCGTTGTTACCGGATTAAACGGGTTCGGATAGTTCTGGGCAAGGTCATATTTTGTTGGTAATTCCGTTGTAATTTCCAGCACGGGAATATTGATATTTGTTAAACTTACTTTTATATCACCCCTGCCATTTCCGCCCATATACTGAGCTTGCAGTAAAACCGGCAGTACGAACATTAACGCTGAAAATATTATTGTTATTTTTTTCATTTTTATATGTTTATTTATTTATTATTACAGTGATTATTCGTCTTCGGGTTACTAACGATTATTGTACTGTTCTCCATGTCAATATTCCCTAAAATAAACTCTGATAAATCATAGATGCCGTTATTTTGTGAGCAGCATTTTCTTTGTTTCCGAGAAATCTCCCGCCGTGATTTTATAGAAATAAACACCAGAAGAGAGGCTTGCTCCGTTTAAAGTAACTTCATATTCACCCGCACTATACGTTCCGTTTACAAGCACTGCGACTTCTTTTCCGAGTGAGTTATAAATCTTAATTGTTACAAGATTATTATTCGGAATTGAGAAGTTTATTTTTGTTACCGGATTAAACGGATTCGGATAATTCTGTGATAAGCTGTATCTGCCCGGTATAGTTCCGGAAACAGGATTTATTCCTGTTAAAAGGCTTGAGCCATTGTACCAGATATTTGCTGGTCCCTGTCCCGCATAAACAACGCCGCCGCCAGGAGATGTTCCGTTAAACATATATCCCGTCACGCATGGCGCAAGCACGCCTGTTGACTGGTTAACCCGCGAAACAGAAGTTTTGCCTACAAAACCTGATGCAACATTCGTAGTGCTCATATAAAACACGCTGTCGAACGCTGCGCCCGATGAAACCCATACGACCCTGAATGCGCCGGACTGCTGGTTCGAGCCTGAAATATAAGACCGGCTTTCATTGTTCGACTGACCTGAAAGCAAATTATTTATTGTCCAGCTGATACCGTTAGCCGCGTATGAATATTTTATACGAATAATTGCTGTTGAGTCAGTAGTAAAAGTTACTACCATTGCATTTGTCTTTCGGTTAACTGCAAGGCATGGATTGTATTCGTGGTTTGTAGTGTTTGCCGGGTTAAATTGGCGCCAGTCGGTCGCTATGGTTCCAAAGTTACTTAAAGCTGTATATCTAAGTCTTAGATTTTGATTTGAAGTAATGAGATTATTCGTAAGTATGACATACACACTGTCGAAATTATAATCTATATCAAGTTCATAATCATTATACGTTGAACGTACGGTATCCTGAACCCATGTATTTCCCCAGTCGGGAGTGTACGCGGCGGGTACGTAACTTGTAAGACCCGTCACCGCATCAACACTCTGGCAGGCTATGTACCAGTAAGTCGTCCCGGGAGTCCAGCTGTAACCGTCAGAACATATAACAGGTCCTATGAATCCTCTCCCTGCAATCGGTGTATATAACGTCGAAGGCGATAATCCGGAACCGTCCGGAAGTAAATTAGCGTAATAGATTATGCCCGCGTATGGTGTAGCGCTTGGAGCAATTGAAACTGCCATCCCGATTTTAAATCCGCCCGTTGTATCTGTTACTGCGAAATCGAAACTGTAGTATATCAGTCCGGCGCCTGACCATATTGACTGTATCTTTGTCCATGCTGCTCCCTGGTTTGTTGAGCGGTAGAAAATAAGCGAGTCTTTTGTCCCGTTAATGAACGCTGTGAAAAGAACACCCATTGTATCCGTTTCTATTTTAACGTGGCGGTTGAAAAAGTTCGGATTGCCTGTTGTGGCAGGGCTTACGTTGCCCGGGTAAATCCTGTTTTCACCGTTAGCCCAGTCGGGTGTGAAATTGGATTCTTCGGGCTGTGTCATTGTAGGGACGAAGTAATCACGTACAGCGGGTAATTGTTTTCCCGAAGTTAAAGAGCCTTTGTCTAAATACTTTGTATTAAGTTCGCTTAAAAGCGCGTTGAACCCGGTAAGGTTTCCGGATTTCTTTGCGTCAGTTAATCTGCCGAGTAATTTCGCGTATTCGGAATTATCAGTCACATTAACCAAATCCGGATATGCCTCTTTTCTGATTTCTTCGGCGGTTTGTGAAAAACCGAAAACAGGTAAAACCAATAACAATGTAAGAAGTAATAATTTTTTCATAATATTATTCTTTTAAGTTTTTAAAAATGAATTGAAATTATTTAATGAACAAATAACAAGCATTATATATTATCTTTTTCGTATTAACAGAACTTTTTATCAGAACTTTTTATCAGAACTTTTTATCAGAACTTTTTATCAGAACTTTTTATCAG
>JAPLFI010000392.1:949-6334 GCA_026390755.1 Ignavibacteriota bacterium | reverse complement strand
CTTAACACTTAACACTTAACACTTAACACTTAACACTTAACACTTAACACTTAACACTTAACACTTAACACTTAACACTTAACAATGTTTATTGCGCAGTACGAACTCCCCGACCGCCATAATTGTTGGCACGGACATTGTCAGTGTACGCCGCGAGGAGACGGTCAGAAACGTGCAAGATAGTAGTAACACCGTTCCAACGACCGCCGCGGAGACCGGTGCCTAAGGCATCAGTGCCGGGCCAGAGCAAAGCATCCGCATCACCCGTCGCAGAAAGCAATCCATTGCCATGAGAGCCGGTAAATCCTCTGCCGGCTGGTCTGCCAACAGTTACAGGGCGTTCATACAAATTGCCGCTCATTTCCATTATACCGTAATATGTTGCGCCTGATGATACCCTGCCTGTATTTAAGACATTACCCGCAAATATTCCTACTCTAACAGGTCCGTTTATACTGCCAGTAGTAGGGATAGTTGAACTATATGCCGCATTGCCGACTGTTGTGCTGTAATTGGATTCTATGTTTTCGTTGTTTTCTCCGCTGTTACTCATTGTGTATATACTACCTGCAATTCCTGTTGTGCCCCATGCATATTCGTTGGGTACGGCTGTTTGTGTGCCGCGGCAGGATTTTTCGAATTCCAATTCCGTCATCGGGCGTAAACCGCTCCAGTCCAGATATGCAGCCAAATCCGGCCAGCTTACAAAGTTGCAGGCAATAAAAGGGTTGCTGGTGCTATAAACTCCGCTTGATACTGAGATACCATATCTGGAATGTGTACTGGTGGTTGAGTAGCGATTGGAAGCCTGAGTTGCAGTCAGACTATTCAGAAAGTCCACATACCCCTGCTGGCTGATTTCATACTTCATACAGTAGAAAGCGTTGTAACCTTTTGGGAAAGCGGATGGGATGGGACCAAGCGCATCGCCGGAATAAGTGCCGGATAGGTAATAAAGATTACCGGTTGCAGTTCCTACTGTGATTGCACCTTCACCTGTAATCTGATAAGGATTAGTAGTAGTCGGGTATTTGTAAAAAAGGGAATAATCCGTTCCACCGCTACCCGCAGAAAAACTTCCTTGCGGTACATATACCTGCTCAATGGCATATACGTCAATGTCTATTACTGCGTTATCACCTACGCCGTTGGCGCCATAATTCCAGCGGAGCTGAACGCCTGTCTTGGAAAACGTGCCGGTGCCATCGGCATCGCGGTAGATAAATGCTCCTATTCCCGGATTGGTTGTTGGGTTAAACGGTAATGCGGGGTCAAGCAAGCCGGTTGATATTGTACTTCCGGCAGGGTTGATATGTCCCGTATTGTTCAGCCATGTGTGCTGCCATTCGCCTGTACTGCCTATACGGTATTTCGCAAACACCCATGCGGCATCCCAGTTAGAAGGACCTGTGCTTACTCGAAATGAGTTTTCCCATGTGATATCGAATTTAACCATAATATAGTGATCTGCGGTATTTCGACCCGTAAGAGTGAAGTTGGAGACAGTGATGTTGTTTGCAAAAGCGCTGTAACTTACAACCATTAACAGGCAGAATACAAAAACTGCCCGTAAGGGAACTGCCTGTAAGAGAACTGACTTTAAAACATTTTTTGTTTTCAATATGATATTCATTTAAAATTTATTTCCTGCTTCCAAATTTAATTTGGAGCGGGATAAGGAATTTATTTTCTAATAATTGCTTTTGAACTAAATATCAGGCGAATTCTATATTATTTTTGTTTTCTGTCAATATATATATATTCTGCTCTAAAAAAAACCAAAAAAATAAATTATAAAGAAAATAGCGTTTAAAAAAGTGTGCAAAAATAAACGTTTGTAAAAAAATAGTTACTGCATAACTGTTTATGTATATTTAATCATATTTTTAGCTTATTTTTCGTTAACTTTATTATTAATCTAACATCTAAGTATCATGAGGAAAGTATTAATTTTTTCACTTGCTCTTGCTCTCACATTTTCTGTCCTCTCATTTACTTCGCAGAGTTCTGAGCCGGTTGTTAACAACGTTAAAATTCGGTTTATCGCGACGAATGGTTACGGAAATAATCTGTACGTGGATAATTTAATTGTCGGCAGCCAGTTCCAGTACGATGTAACCATTACATCTCTGAACAATATTCCGAAAGATACTAACTATTCTTATGCAGGGACAAGTAATTTTAAAGTTGCTCCGAAAATCACGGTAACGAATATCGGATCTGCCGTTGCATCAGGTTTTAATGTAGTTATGCAGGTTGGCGCATATACAAGCACTAAACCGGCGGGAACCATAAACAGCGGAGAGAGCGCGGAAGTGACATTTGACAGCCTTGCAATAAGCCCGAACACAGGGCTGAATATTAAAACATATTCAACCTGGGTGCAGGATCAGAACAAAGGAAATGACTCTCTTAGTCAATATACATTTTTCCTTCCGGGAGCGCACAGAAGAGTGCTTATAGAAGGTTTTACGCAATGGAATTGCACTCCCTGCGCTTCCAACACGCCGTTTCTTGATGCATTTATTTTAGAAAACTGGGATTCGGTCTGCGCGATAAAATATCATGCATCATGGCCCGGTGCAAATAACGACCCGATGTACCTTGCAAACCCCTCACAATGCGCGAACAGAATCAGGTATTACAGCGTTATCGGTGTTCCGGACGGTGACGTGGACGGTACATATCTTCATATATTTCCATACAGTCCGCCTGAAATTGCCTTTGGTATTCCTTACAGGACAAGGATGAATAAAGGCACGCCTATTGGAATCAGTGTTACCGATACTCGAATCGCGGGTGATTCCATAAAAGCTTCGGTTTCATTGAGTGTATTATCGCCTGTCCCGGCCGGTAACTACAGGCTTCGTATTAACGCTGTTGAAAGAACAAGGAATTATACAGGCGGTACGAACGGTGAAACAACGTTCAGGGACATTTTCCGCAGGATGTATCCGGATTCAAACGGTATTGCCATTCCGACTACAGTTGGGAATTACAATTACGAATACAAATATAAGAGAGAAACCGGATGGATAGATTCACTGATATATACTGTAGTTTTCGTCCAGAATGACGTGACCAAGGAAGTTTTCAATAGCGATAAAGGACGGCGTTATTCTGCTGATAATCCGGTTAAAACTGAACTCGCGAACCTGAAAAATAATTGCAAGCCGGATCAGCGCCCGGAATCATTCCCTTCGTCATTACGGACTGTTACCGTTAAGGGTGCATCAACTGACGAAGTTACGGGAGCAGTCAATTATGAAATGTTCGAAGGCGGATTCCCGCCGGACGGATGGACCATAACAAATTTCGATGCCGGTATTACGTGGGTGAGCTACAACGGTGCTAACGGTCCGTTATTAGGAGGTTCAAAATCAGCATTGATTCCGTTCTATAGTTATTCAGCCACCGGTCAGATTGATTATCTTACATCGAAGACATTCAATGATGTTGACCTTTCGGATTCTCTTAAATTCAACTGGGCTCATGCTGTTTTTTCGGGTTCCACAGACCGCATGCAGGTGAAGATTTCAACTGACGGGGGAACCACGTATCCTTTCACGATTTTCGATAAATCAGGAGCGGCACTGGCAACAGCTCCGTCAACGACGAATTCCTTTGTTCCCTCAGGCGCAAGTCAATGGGGTACATTTAAAGCACGGTTCGGAGATTTAGTGATTGCAGTTCAGCAAATCGGGTCTGAAACACCGGAGAGTTTTATGCTGAAACAAAACTACCCGAATCCGTTTAATCCGGTAACGAATATCACTTATGCCTTGCCGAAGAGTTCCAGAGTTACTCTCGCAGTGTATGATGTACTTGGGAATCTTGTAGAAACTCTGTTCGAAGGGAACCAGAATACTGGTATATATATCACGCAGTTTGACGGCTCAATGCTTGCGAGCGGTATTTATTTCTATAAACTTGAGACGGAATCCTTCAGAGACGTTAAACGGATGATTTTAGTAAAATAATTTATTTTTTAAGGCGCGGACATTAAGAATCAATCCGCGCCGTTTTGTATTTACTATACAATATAGTTATGTATGATTCATTTTGGAAACACCTTATAGAATAGAAAAATTTTTCCCGGATTTTATGGAGTTATATTTTCCGTCCGCATTTGAAAAATCAGTAAATCAAAGGGCACTCTAAGGAACACTGAGCGATATAATAACGATAACTGCATTTACAATCATTTCCGCGTATCGGGTTTTGAATTCTTCCGAAAGCATTATTGCGACATCTTCCTTGTTATCCTGAAACATTGTTTCGATTAAAACAGCAGGCACGCGGCAAAGGAGTACACGGAAATTTGCTTCAAAGTCAGTGTCGCCGTCGCTGTAGTCTTCGCGTGTTTTTAGTTCGGGAAATGTTTTTTTGAATTCATTATAAATGATACCGGCATAAACGTCCGCGAGGGTTTGTCCGCGTGATGTAAAAATTGAGAATCCTCTCGCATTCAGCCATTCGGCACCCATTCCCGCCGCATTCGCATGCACGGATATAAAAATCGCTCTATTGTAGTGATAGCCCTGCGAGATTTTATTTGTATTCCTGACGCGGTTCTTTAGCCCGATTTCAATGTCTGAATCATTATCAACCGCGTAATTGATTCCGAGACTGTCGAACTTGTCCGATAATAGCCGAATTATCTCGCGCGACCATTTCCACTCCTGAAACCTGCCGTCGGGTGAGCGCTTCCCGCGAACATCGTATCCGTGAGCGGGATCGAGTATGACTATATAATCAGATTTCTTTTCCGGGCATGTACTTAGGACTTCTTTTAACTCAATTGTATCTTTTGAGATTAGACCGTTTTCTGTTAATATAGTGTCCTGATTATTGGCGTTCAGGTTTGCTGATACAAATGAAGTCCATATAATAGTCAGCATTAATACAAGGCGCGAAGGCAAATTATTCGAAAGTTTCATCTGAATAACCTGCAATTCAATTCAAGGTTTAAATACGCCGATTTATTTTTAAGCGAGTATTCCGCGCCCAAAGTCAGCGTAAGCTTGTCCATGTATGAAATTCCCGTATTGAGCCCTGCCGTATAATCATATTCCGTAATATCTTTCAGCGTGCGTAAATCATTCCTGAGAGCGAACCTGCTTGTTACTCCCGTCCAATACAGATTTTGAGTTTTCAGCGACAAATTTTTGTTTTGCGACGTGAGAATAAAATCACGACCTACATCACTCCATACATATTCCTTAATCAGTGAGTCGCTTTTATTCAGCGCTTTTATTATCAGCACATCACCGGCTTTATCAACCTTCAGCATTAAATCATACGTTTTAAACTTTTCACTGAAAACCGAATCTGTTTTTTGCACGTAAATATAATCCGGTTCGGGTTTCCGCAATGCAATACGCT
>JAPLFI010000392.1:0-844 GCA_026390755.1 Ignavibacteriota bacterium | reverse complement strand
CGCTTTACTTCCCTTTCATACCTCGTTACGACCGTAGTATCGTGTATGATTATTGTATTGCCGATATCCCCCACTTTTTTACAGCTTGCTATTCTCGCGAGAGCGTACGAAAGCAGTAAAAAACAAACGGCATAGATGATAAGCCCTAAAATGTATTTCAGTTTATCGTTCATTGTTATTATTCCTTTCCCGAAATGTAATTTTCGCGCGCCATTAGTTCGCGCAGTTTTTCTTCTTTATTTTTAGCGTATCCGTTTTTCAAAGACTGCTCCAGAGCGTGATCCATGGCAATCTGGTTGAGCTTTACGTAGCGTATATCGCGGAATATTTTCCTGAGCTGCCGGAAGTTGAAATACAGCAGTGACATAAGCACGATGAGCAGTAGTCTTATGAATACCGGGTTGATTAGAAATCCCGATAGAATATTTATTATTTCAGTATCCACTATGCAAAATTATATATAATACGCAGTGGTGATTTCAATATTGCCGGGAAGTGTTAAGTGTTAAGTGTTAAGTGTTAAGTAATCTGTGGCTAAATCTTTTTAATGGCGTCCGGCAATATTGGAATTGCGCGGACTAATTTTTATTAAATTGCATCAGAAAGGGGGAAAGAAAATGTACAGAAAACCGAAATACAAAACGGACAACAAGCGACGTAAGCTTGAAGAAATAAAAAAGCGAAATGACGAAATCGAATTGAAGATATCTTTAATAGAAAAATTCTGCAGGCACATCGGACATGGTTTTTCGAAAAACAGTTTTGTGGAAGCCGCATGGGATGAGGTATGGCGCACGGCGCAATATCTCGATGAAAATCAGATTCCGGAAGAAAGTACGATAAT
>JAPLFI010000119.1:531-2433 GCA_026390755.1 Ignavibacteriota bacterium | reverse complement strand
GACCCGTGGATTCACCTCACATTCGCAAAGAATCTCGTGAATTATCACAGCTTCTCGTATTTCAAAAATGAGTTGGCAACTGCCGGTTCCACATCACCGGTTTACACCGTAATTCTCGCCGCCGGTTTTCTTATTACGAATAACGAAATGATTTTAAGCTACGCGCTGGGTATAGCTTTTCTCATTCTTTCCGGATTTGCTTTTTATAAACTGAGTTCTTTCGAATTCGGTAAAGAAAATCTGTACGCACTGCTGGTAACAGGAATCTTTGTGTCCGATAAATGGCTGAATTTCATTTCCGTCAGCGGTATGGAAACAACTATGTATATTTTTATTCTCATTGCATGCGCTTATTTTTACCGCCGCCGCTCTGCAATACCGTTCGCCGTATTTCTGGGTCTGGTTTTATGGGGAAGACCCGACGGGATTATGTTCATCGGAGCGCTTGCAGTTGATTATGGGCTCGTGAGGCAGTTTTCAAAATCGGATAAATCAATCAGACTTTTTTCCAAACAGGACTTTATTAAAATCGGAATCATCGCCGGTGTTATTATCGCGTTATATTTCGGAATGAATTTAATTCTTTCCGGCTCTTTACTCCCGAATACTTATGCCGCAAAACTTGAATATTATAAACCCGAATTCCGCAGCCGTGAGCTTTTTCTGAAAAACGAAGTATGGAATTATTTTACAGCCGGCGCTTACGGTATTGTGATGCTCGGATTTGTTCTGAGTTTATTAGTCACTTTGTTCGATTTGTTCAAAAAGAAATACAGCCCTAATGCACTGTATATCGTGTTTATACTTTCAATGGTTTTTATTTACTGGCTTAAGCTCCCTTACGCACACCGCTTCGGACGTTATTTTATGCCGCTGATACCGTTTATGATATTGCTCGCAGGAATCGGATTCCGTGATTTTTCGAAACTTGCCGGAACGTATTTCAAGAGCAGAAAATTAACTGCCGGCCTGACATCTGTTCTGCTTGGCATAATAATCGTTTTATCTCTCGGGAATTATTACGATAATAAAGATAATTACATTACTCAGTGTAAATACATTTCCGACAGACATGTGTCAGCCGCAATCTGGCTCAGAGATAATACGCAGGAATCCGATGTAATAGGTACTCACGATGTCGGCGCAATAGGCTTTTACACGGGCAGGAAGATCGTTGATATTGCGGGGCTCATAACTCCCGAACTAATAACTAAAATATCCGAAGATAATTATATCAGTTATATAACCGATTATATGAAGAAATCAGGTGTTACTTATCTGGCTCTGCAGAAAGAATGGTTCCGTGTTGTCAATCAACCGCCCGTATTCTCAAAAAACACACCGTCGCCTGTGGAAAAAGTGGATGTGTTTAAATTTTATCCCGATAAGACGCACATACTCTCAAGAATTGTAAACAGCGTCATTATGGATGCTGAAGAGCGTTTACAAACGCGCAATCCCCAGCATGTCCAGAGCGCCGTCCAGATGCTGTCGCGGAGCCTGCAGTATGACCCGAATTCCTCGCTTACTTATTTAATGCTCGCTTACGGCAGTTCTCTGATGAATGACAATGCGGGAACCGAGAAAAATTTACTGAAAGCCGTTGAATTATATCCGGATTACAGCGAAGCACTTTTACAGCTCGGAGCTTTTTATAAACAGACTAAACCCGAAGAATCGAAAAAGTATTATGAACGGTATGTTAAACTCAATCCCGCAGACCGGAAAACCGCCGAACAGCTTAATGCAGTAAATAAACTGCTTAAACCCGAGTAATCACTGATGAATAACCGCAAAAGTAATAAGGGTTTCGATTTTTCCCGTATGCAGGAGAAGCTGAAAATATTTTTATCGTCAGTAACGGAATATTTCAAACGTGCGCTTGAAATTTCAAAACCGGTT
>JAPLFI010000119.1:0-470 GCA_026390755.1 Ignavibacteriota bacterium | reverse complement strand
CCAAACGTACTGCCGTAATTTCAAAACCGGTTATTGCAAAATTATACGGAAACGTCTCTGGATTCGCCAAGCGTATTGCGGTTAATTCAAAACCGGTTATTACAAAATTGTACAAAGACTTCTCGGAATTCATCCGGCGTATTGCGGTTAATTCAAAACCGGTTATCACAAAATATTACAAGGACGTCTTGGACTTCGCCAAACGTACTGCCGTAATTTCAAAACCGGTTATCACAAAATTTTACAAGGACATCTCGGACTTCGCCAAACGTACTGCGGTTATTATTATAGATTCTTTCAGACGGTTTTATAAGTTCGCCGGACCTTCTCCGGGAAAAGCAGTTAAAGCGCCTTCTACTTTTTTCAATAGTTTAAGACGCCTGTCCGGTAAGAAGCTTGCCGTTTATTCGGCGGTTATTATCGTATTCAGTGTTTTTCTTCTATGGTTTGTTTCAAACCAGATTATGTTC